>CAMPAR010000083.1 GCA_946632055.1 uncultured Lachnospiraceae bacterium | reverse complement strand
GAGCTCGACGTCAAAGCCGCCGACCGAGCCGTCATCCTGCAGATAGGAGTAGGGCGGATAGTCGAGGTCGAAGCCGTGCTTGAAGGTGTAGGAAGCGTCGCCGGAGCCTTTCGCGGGAAGCGTGGAAGCGTCGATATCATCGGCCTTCAGGCAGAGATAGTCGGCGATATCGGGATAGTTCTTGCCGATCTTTTCATAGGTTCCGTCCAGGACAAGCGCCTGAACCGCGCCGCTGACGGTTTTCGCGAGCTCCTCGTCCCCGATCCGGAAACCGATCGCGTAGGATTCCACGCCGAGCGTTTCCTCCAGGAACACATAGCCGCCCTTTTTGCCGCCCGAGCAGCCGGTAAGAAGGGCCGTAAGAAGCACCGCAGTCATCAGAATTGCCAGAACTTTTTTCATAATATCTCCTCCGAAGTGTGTGAGAATTTAGTCAAATAGCATATTAGCACAATAGCACGCTAAAGTAAAGCGCTTTTTCTTCTGTACAAAAGAGGTGTCTGCCGCCCGGGAGGCGCTTCATCCAAAGGCGGACGGACCCGAAAGCTTCCCGTGTGTGCAATGTGGCTAATGATTTCCGGAAAAGCGCATTTTTTTTCTACTTTCCTTCCAGTTTTGAATCGTGTATACTTATGTATAGAAAATACGGTTTTGATCGCTGTTTTCTTAGTCAATTTTGACGAAAGGGGTTTTCCATGAAAAAAGTAGAAGATTATGTGATTACGATTCCCGATTTCCCGGAACCGGGGATTATGTTCCGCGACGTGACATCGGTACTGGTCGATCCGGACGGTCTGAAGCTCGCGATCGACGAAATGCAGAAGAAGATCGAGGGAACCGATTTCGACGTGATCGTCGGTCTCGAATCCCGCGGCTTCCTCTTCGGCATGCCGATTGCCTATAATATGCACAAGCCCTTCATCCTCGTCCGCAAGAAAGGCAAGCTTCCGAGAGAGACCGTTTCGAAGGAATACGACCTGGAATACGGAAGCGCCGTGATCGAAGTCCACAAGGACGACCTGAAACCCGGCCAGAAGGTTGTGATCATCGACGACCTGATCGCGACCGGCGGCACCGTGAAGGCGGCGGCCGAGCTTGTTGAGGAACTCGGATGCAAGGTCGTGAAGATGGTCTTCCTGATGGAGCTTGCGGGGCTTGAGGGCCGGAAAAAGCTTGAGGGCTACGACGTGGAGTCCGTGATCTCGTACGAAGGCAAGTAAGAGCTTCAGGGAAAAATAAGAGGGAGAGCAGATATGTTTAAGCTGAAACAGAACAAGACGACGATCATGACGGAGATCCTGGCCGGCGTCACAACCTTTATGACGATGGCCTACATCATCGCGCTGAATCCGAACCTTCTGACCGGCTTCGGTGCGAACGGGGGACAGGGCCTCTGGAACGCGGTCTTCATGGCGACCTGTATCGCCTCGGGATGCGGGTGTCTTATTATGGGCTTCCTTGCAAACAAGCCCTTCGCGATGGCGCCCGGCATGGGACTCAATTCCTTCTTTGCCGTCGTGGTGTCGCAGATCGCGGTGCTCGCCGGCGTTGATTATCTCCAGGGCTTCCGCGCGGGCCTCATCATCATTCTCGTCGAGGGCGTCGTTTTCCTGGTGCTTTCCGTCCTGAATGTGCGTGAAAAGATTGTCCATGCGATTCCGCTTCCGATCCGGATCGGCATCTCGCCCGCCATCGGCCTCATGCTGATGAACATCGGCTTCGGTTCGAACGCCGGCATCTACAGCGAGACGGGCGGCCCCTTCTACGCGATGCGTGACTTTTTCGGCGCTCTGACCGCGAAAACCGCGGCGTCCGCCATGGGCACCGGCCACGGCGCGATGGTTCTTTCCGTCGTGACGATGCTGATCGGCTTCTTCACGATCATCATCCTTGCGCACTACAAGGTCAAGGCTTCCGTGCTTCTCGGAATGCTGGCGGCTTCCGTCATCTACTGGGCGGGAGAAGCGATCTTCCTCGGCACCAACCCCTTCGCGAACCTTGCGTCGGCTTCCTTCATGCCGCCCTTTAAGGACATGGCGGAAATGACGCTGTTCAAATTTGACTTCAAGACTTTCGCTTCGATCGGCTGGGGCACGGTCATCAGTCTTGTTGTGACCTTCTGCATTATCGACATGTTCGATACGATCGGAACGCTCGTCGGCACGGCTTCCCGCGCCGGCATGATGGACAAGGACGGCAACATGCCTCAGATGAAGCAGGCCCTCGTATCGGACGCGGTCGGCACGATTCTCGGCTCCGTGACCGGCACCTCGACCGTGACGACCTTCATCGAATCCGCGTCCGGCGTGGAAGCCGGCGGACGGACGGGACTCACGGCCATCGTTACCGGCGGAATTTTCCTCCTGTGCATGTTCCTGTCTCCGATCGCCGCGCTGATTCCCGCGGCTGCGACCTCCTCCGCGCTGATCTATGTCGGCGTGCTGATGCTTTCCGGCCTGAAGGATATTGACTTCACTGACAACTACCAGGTGATTCCGGTCGCGATCATGCTGATCGCCATCCCGATTTCCGGCTCGATCGGCCACGGCATCGGCCTCGGCATGATTACCTATACCATCATGAAGGTCTTCACCGGAAAGGCCAAGGAAGTTTCCATCCTGACCTATATCATTTCTTTGCTGTTCCTCGTGAAGTTCTTCCTTCCGATGTAAGGAATATCGAAAGATACTTAAAAATCCCTGAAGTTCCGAAAAACGGATGCTTCAGGGATTTTTTATACCGGGACGAAATCCGGTTTTTTTATCCTGTACCGACTATTTCTTGACTTTTCGGCCAAATGCGTTATGATGGAAAGTGGTGAAACGCAAACTGAAGAGAAATCATACGTTCTGCGGACGAAAGGCGCGGGAGAAGCCGTTCATGCTTTTGTCCCGGATCTGACAGTGTCGCTTGATTGCAAGGCATATGAAAATATAATCAATCTGGGAGTGTTTTGTGAATAACAGGAATTATCTCTATCATTTTGAATATATTTCACGGGATACGGACATTGAGAGCTCACCGGATGAACTGCGGATTCTGTATATTGTGGATGGCGAATGCCGCGTCGTTTCAGACGGCGAGGTCAGCCTGATGCGGCGCGCGGACATTCTGTGCATCAATCCGATGACGGAAGGAAAGCTTGAGGCAAAAGACCGGCTTCTTGCGGCGGTTCTGATGATTCCGTATTACGAGCTTTGCCAGACGATGGGCCGGATGGCGCGCTTTTATCTGGACAGTACGAGGTCCGGCGGCGCGCTGATCGTGGAGACGCAGAATATCATCCGCGGTCTTCTGATGGCAGAGGTCGGCGAACCGGAGAAGTACCGCCTGCAGGCGATGGGGCTCTACTACCTTGTCCTTCAGAAGCTGGTGGCGGATTTCGCGATTGAGCAGGATACGCGCGGGGCGAAGGATGAGCGGGAAGCGAAGGCAATTGAGCTTCTGCAGAATGTCTGGCTGAATTACCGGAATGATATCAGCCTGACCTCGCTGGCTTCGGAAATGTACCTTTCCCGGTCGACAGTCTCCCGTCTTTTCAAGCGCTATACCGGGCAGGACTTCCCGGAGTATCTCAGAAATCTCCGGCTTCGTGCGGTCCGCGCGGAGCTTCTGCGGACGGACAAGAGCATTACGGACATCGCGCTGGACTGCGGCTTTTCTTCCTCGTCTGTGATGAATCGAAGCTTCCGGGAGGTTTATCAGATCACACCCGGCCAGTACAGAGAAGAGCAGGCGGTATCGGCAGCTACGGATGAAGCGGAGCTTCGTGAGGTGAAGGACATCCTGCTGCAGGAGGGAAATCTTCGGATTCCGGAAGGCGAGCGTCTGGAGATCATACCGATTCATGTCCATGAAGCGGTGCCGCAGAATTTCTGGAAGAACCGGGTGCTCAATGTCGGCACCATGTCCTCGCTCTTCAACGCGCGTATGCAGGAGCAGGTTCTTTTCCTGCAGGCGCGGCTGGAGATCGAGTACATCAGACTCTGGAATCCTTTTGCGCTCAGCATGATGGTCTATGACGAGAAGAGCAGGGAGTACAATTTCTCTTTCATGGATGAAATCCTTGATTTCTGTGTCGACCATCACTTCAAGGTTTATATTGACCTTGCGCCGCGGCGGGAACGGAACATGGCGAATGAACGGACGGAAATTGCGGGAAGCTCGACGCGGTGGCAGTTCGCTTCCCTGAGAGACTGGCTGGATGCGCTTCACGCAATGATCCTGCACCTCCGTTCCAGATACCGCGAAGAGGTCGTGCGGTACTGGATTTTCGAGCTTACCTTTTTCCTCAATGACATGCCCTACCACGGCGGTGATTATAACGAGGCGAAGCTTTGGGATGAGAGCTATGAGGTGATCAAGTCCATCATTCCGGAAGCGAGAATTGCCGGCCCGGGTCTTCTTACGAGTTCAGACCCCGGAAAGGATGAGGAGATTATCCGGGAACTGAAACGAAACTCCCGACATATGCCGGACATATTTACAAGCATGCATTTTCCGTATCTGATTACCGGAGAACTGTATGGAAGTGGTTTTGTACGTAATCCCGACCGGTTTTTCTTCAAGAATGAAACAACCCGGATCCGGGAACTACTGTCGGCCATCGACTTTCAGGGAGAGTACTGGGTGACGGATTTCGGCATCAGCATTTCCAACCGGAACTATATCCAGGACAGCTGCTACCGCGGTGCGGAGATCCTGGACAGTATTCTGACAAGTCTTGACCAGGTCGATTCGGTGGCGGTTTTCTACGCATCCGACCTTTTGTCCACCTTTTCGGACTCGGCAAGTGTCCTTTCCGGTTCCGGCGGCGTGCTCTCAAGAAGCGGCATCCGTAAACCCGCCTACTATGCTTTCCGTTTTCTCCGGCAGCTCGGAGACCATAAGATCGTGTTGACGCAAAACTGTATCGCCACCTGTACGCGGCCGGATGATATCAGTGTTCTCTGCTGGAATAAGCGTTCTCTCGGACCGAAATATTATATGACGGACGAGAACGACGTCAAACTGTCCGAGCTTGATCAGTATTTTGAAAGCAGCGATCCTTACTGGATGGAACTGCAGATCTCGGATCTGGAGCCGGGCGTGCGCTACCGGATCCGGCAGCGTATCCTGAATACGAACAGCGGCTCTGCACTCCATAGCTGGATGAATCTCGGGGCAACGGACAGCTTAAGCCGTGACGATCTCGAGTACCTGAGCCAGACCTGTGTACCGGCTGTACAGATGCAGGAAAAGGAGGCGGAGAGCGGGATGCTCCGCATCAGTTTCAGAATGGAAGCCAATGAAATGCGCACGATTCATATCACAAGAGCGTAATAAACGGTGAAAACAGAAAAACTGCCGTATGGCAGAACAGTTCGTACGGCAGTTTTTTTGTGACCTGTAAAGAAGTATATTTGTCACGTGATGTGAACGGCGCGATTTGCAAAACGTGCAGCCAGGAGAAAAATGGAGACAGCATAACGCACAAATTATCAAAAAGATCAGCGCGAATTGAAAGGCTGAAAATTGTAAAACTGTTTATACTCGTATCAACAGTTAAGAAACAAGCGATGGAACAGAATCTTCGGATTTCCAGAAAGAACATGAAAAAAGGAGCGTGAAAATGTTCACTTATGATCGGAAAGGGCCGAAGCGCGGAATTGCCTTCTACAGCTATTCGGCAGAGTACGGTCTGACAAAGACCCTCGAGGATTGCTTTGAAGATACCCACGACATGGGTGCCCATGGCATTGAAATTCTCGCAAATACGCACATTGAAAACTATCCTTACCCTTCCGACGCCTGGGTGGAAAACTGGCACCGGCTCTGCGAGAAATACGAAGTCGTTCCGGTGGAATACGGCCACTGGATTGACAGCCACGTGATCCGCGGGCGCGAGCTCACGACGGAGGAATCGATCGAGATGCTGGAGCGGGACATCCGCCTCGCGCATCGCCTCGGATTCACCGTGATGCGGACCAAGATGCCGGTCATTAATGGCGCACTGGAGCCTGTCGAGAACTGGCGTGAGATCATCAGAGGCGCGCTGCCGCTCGCGGAAAAGATGAACGTCAGGATGTGCCCCGAAATCCACACGCCTTCGAATCTGAAGGGAAAGATGGTTCAGGACTACGTCGAATTCATCAAAGAGACGGGAACCAGAAACTTCGGCCTTAACATTGACTTTTCGGTGTTCCGGAATCGCTTCAAAGAAGGCGAGTGGAAGAGCCCGGATTTTGAGCCTAACAAACCCGAAGACATCATTCCGCTTCTTCCCTACATCTACTGCTGCCACGCGAAGTTCATCAACATGAGCGATGACTTCGAGGAGACCACGATCCCGTATCCCGAGATCATTAAGATCCTGCAGGATTACGGCTGGGACGGATATCTCTTAAGTGAATACGAAGGTGCGGACAAGTACGAAGACGGCTACGAAGTCGGACAGACCTTAAGAAAGCAGCACATCATGATGAAGCGGCTTCTCGGGGACTGAAGGAAAGGGGGACAAGATGGAAAAACAGGTTATTCAGTCTGTCGGATTCCGCAACATCGTCGAGAACGGTGAAGTGACCGGCTTCCAGTTCAAAATCCGCCTTCCCTATTACCGGGGCATTTACCTTTCGCAGATTATGCCCGGCACACTTTTTGTCGACGGCGAGCGCATCGATAAAGAAGAGATCACCTGGTGGTTCAAGGATCTGCCGTACACGAATGAAGAGATGCACGACGATTTCAAGACTCACTGGAACCCGACGGAATGCGCGGTTTTGAAGGTCAGAAAACCCGGCGGACTTTCGCAGGGCTATCACGATCTCAAATACGGCTTCTGCTTCACTTCAAGCTATATGCCGCCGGTGATGCAGGACCGGCTCGACCCGGATGAGGAACCCTTCATCATCATGCCGGAGTTCGGACATCATGTGAATGAAAGACGGCTTCTGATCGTCTGATTATAGAGAAAGGGGAAACAATGGCAAAAGGGAAAAAGAAAAAAGAGCTTGATCCGAATCAGGCTTTTGCACCGTCCGGTTACCGGACGGGCGGCGGAATTAAAAATGTACCTCACAATTTGCTTCTGGACATCAAGCGCAACAAGGTCGTTTATATTCTGCTCGCAGTGATCCTCGCGTATTTCGCGATCTTCAATTACGCGCCGATGGTCGGCCTTTTAATGGCGTTTGAGAAGTTCAGCCCGGTCAAGGGTATCTTCGGAAGCAAATGGGTCGGCCTGAAGAACTTCAAAGACTTCTTTGAAGGACCGTACGTGGGACGCCTGATCCGAAACACCATCGCAATCGGTGTTCTGGACCTTGTAATCAACTTCCCGGCACCGATCATCTTCGCGCTGATCCTGAATGAGATTCATCAGAAAGCCTTCAAGAAGACGATCCAGACGGTCAGCTACATGCCGTACTTCATTTCGGCAGTCGTAGCATGCGGCCTTGTCGTGAAATTCGTGGAAGCGGGCGGTCCGGTCTCCATGATGGTTGCAAAGCTTACGGGAACAGAATCGGCAAACCTCCTGAACAAGAAAGGAAACTTCTGGCTGATCTACGTGCTGCAGAATATGTGGCAAGGCCTTGGATACGGCTCGATCATCTACCTGTCGGCTTTAAGTTCTGTCGACCAGGAGCTTTACGAAGCGGCCTACGTTGACGGCGCGGGCAAATGGAAACAGGCGATCAACGTGACGATCCCTTCGATCATGCCGATGATCATCATGATGCTGATCCTTCGCATGGGCGCGATCTTCTCGGTCGGAGCGGACAAGATCATCCTTCTGTACGGACCTGCAAACTATGAGTTTTCAGACGTAATCAATTCTTATGTATACCGCATGGGTATCCAGGAGACGAACTACAGTCTGGCGTCAGCCGTCGGTTTGTTCAACAGTATCATCGGAACAATCATGCTGCTGACGACGAACGCAATCTCGAAGCGTGTATCGGGAACATCGATGTTCTAAGGGGAGGAAAACATGGAAAGATCTTACAAGTATAAAACCAGTCCCAGCCGTGTCATTTTCCTGATCTTTGCAGTGCTGCTTCTGGTACTGATCGGACTTGCCTGCCTGCTGCCGCTGTGGCATGTGATCATGGCATCTGTCAGTGATCCGACAGCCCTGAACGTTTCGAAGGGTATGATCCTGTACCCCTTAAAGAAGGCGGATTTCCACGCTTACAAACTGATCCTGCAGTATCAGAAGCTGTGGAGAGGCTACCGGAACACAATCATGTACTGTGCGCTGTCCTGTGTGATCACGGGTGTGATGACCGTCATCGCCGGCTACGTTTTCTCAAGAAACCGTTTCTTCTTCAGAAACACCTTCATGCTGATCATCTCATTCACGATGCTGTTCAACGGCGGCATGATCCCGACTTACATGGTCATCCGCAAACTGCATATGCTCGACACCGTTTGGGCGATCGTCGTTCCGGGCTGCCTGAGCGTATTCAACATTCTGATCATGAGAACCTCGATGCAGGGCATTTCGGACGCTCTGGAGGAGGCAGCAAGATTGGACGGCGCGAATGATTTCATCATTATGTTCCGGATCATCCTGCCGCTGTGTAAAGCAACCTTTGCTGTTGTGATGCTGTTTACAATCGTCGGACAGTGGAACAATTTCATGTCGGCACTCCTGTATCTCGGACATAGAAAGGATTTATATCCGTTACAGATGGAACTTCGTGCAATCCTGTATCAGTCAACAAAGGAAATCACCTCTGCGTCAGACGTCGACACGTCATCAGTTTATGCGAGAGCGGTTGAATACGCCGCAATCGTCGTATCGACACTGCCGATCCTGGTGATCTACCCCTTCGTTCAGAAGTATTTCGTCACCGGTATGACGATCGGTGCGGTCAAAGCGTAACTTAATTTTACAACCAACAGATCTGTGCAGCATTTTCAAAACAGGGATGCTGAAAAGATACACCATTAATCAAAGGAGAAAGATTATGAAGAAAGTGTTAGCAATGATTCTCGCTCTTGTGCTCGGCCTGAGCCTTCTCACCGGCTGCACAAACGGCGGAAGTGAGACGCCCGCAACCCAGGAAGCCGGCGGCGAAACCCAGGAAGCCGGCGGCGAAACCCAGGAAGCCGGCGGCGAGACACAGGAAACTGCAGCACCTGCTGAGAACGGCCTTCCCTTAACGGA
>CAMPAR010000082.1 GCA_946632055.1 uncultured Lachnospiraceae bacterium | reverse complement strand
TGGATGGCCGCGCCGATTCCGGTATTGAGGTCATGGAAGGACGGCAGGCAGTGCAGGAAGATCGCATCCGGGCCGGCAATTTCCATCAGCTTCCGGTTGACCTGGTACGGCGAAAGCTCGCGGATCCTCTCCTCCCAGACCTCGTCCGGCTCGCCCATCGACACCCAGACGTCCGTGTAGAGGACGTCCGCGCCGCGTGCGGCTTCTTCGGCGTCTTCCGTCAGGGTGATGCTGCCGCCGCTCTTCTTCGCAATCTCACGGCATTCGTCCACGAGTGCGGGATCCGGGAAATACTTTTTGCTCGACGCTAGGACAATATCGAGGCCGAGCTTGGCCGATACGACCATCAGGGAGTTTCCGGTATTATAGCGGGCGTCGCCGAAATAGGCGAGACGGATTCCCGCGAGGCGGCCGAAGTGCTCGCGGATCGTCAGCATATCGGCAAGCATCTGCGTCGGATGGAATTCGTTCGTCAGCCCGTTCCAGACCGGCACGTCCGAATACTTCGCGAGCGCGTCGACGATTTCCTGGCCGAAGCCCCGGTATTCGATGCCGTCATACATTCTCGAAAGCACGCGCGCGGTGTCGGCGATGCTCTCTTTCTTGCCGATCTGCGAGGCCTGCGGATCGAGGAAGGTCGTTCCCATGCCGAGGTCATGTGCCGCCACTTCAAAAGCGCAGCGCGTGCGGGTCGAGGTCTTTTCAAAGATCAGCGCCACATTCTTCCCGCGCAGGCTGTCGTGCAGGATTCCGGCCTTTTTCTTTTCCTTCAGCTCGGCCGCAAGATCCAGAAGCCCCGTGATTTCTTCGGGCGTAAAGTCAAGAAGTTTCAGAAAATCTCTTCCGTGCAGGTTCATGTGTCATTCGTTCCTTTCTGATTCATTGGATTTCATGTACTTTATCATAATGGATTTTTCCCGGTTTGTCTACCGCGGATTTCCCGGGAAAGCGTTTTTGGTATACAACCGGTATAAGTTCCGGGAAGAAGCTCCTCCTGTTGTGTAAATTTCCCGAAATCCGGGCAGAATTTTTAGCAATTTTTCCTTTCGAAGGCTTGATTTTGCCCGCCTTCCCTGCTACATTCGAAGCTGCAGACAACCCTGTCCCGCGCGGATCAAACAAGCAGGCCCGCCGTGCCGATACGGTAAACTCCTGAATGCATGTTGCTTACGATCTGATCTGCGAAAAAAGGACTGTAAGGAAAAGCTCCGGCACTTTATGAAATGGATTCATTCATCACATCGATCCCCAGTGCCGGAATCTGCCGTTCAAAAAAGCTCTTTTCGGGGAGAAAATGGAACCTGAAAAGACGCGCCGGTCCGGCCGCAGAAAAAAGAAAAGAAGGGTAATGTAAATGGAAAGCTCCCCTTTAGAAGAAAGCGGCCGTCTCTTTTTCCCGAACAGGTCCTCTTGAAAGGACAGCCGCGGCTGCCGCCCTTAGTCGCTGCAATTTAAGGAATAAACGAAAGGAGAACCGGATACGTCCATCGTTTTATGCGGCGCCGCGGTAAAAAACGCGGCCGCCTCCCAGGTTCGTTTCGGGAGCGGCCGCATCCATGCATCATGCTTTTTCGGAATGATTTCAGTGCATTCCGGCTTTCAAAAAGAATTTCCTTGCCTCTTCCTCGGAATCGGCGATGCCGATCTTTCCGCCGAGGTTCTGAAGTTTTTCCACAAAGTCCTCATAGCCGCGAAGGATGTAATTAATGTCCTCCACGACCGATTCTCCGTCTGCTGCGAGCGCTGCAATCACCAGAGCTGCTCCGGCCCGAAGATCCGGCGCCACCAGCTGTGCGCCGCGAAGTTCCTTCACACCGGTAATGATCGCGATATTGCCTTCGACGGAAATACTGGTACCCATTCTGTTCAGCTCATCGACATACTTGAAGCGGTTTTCGAAAATCGTCTCGTTCACCGTGCTCGTGCCGCTTGCCGTCGCAAGTACGACAGCGATCTGCGGCTGCATGTCGGTCGGGAAACCGGGATACGGCAGCGTCTTGATTTTCGCCGAGCGAAGCGGTTTATCCGCAATGACGCGGACCGCGTCGTCATACTCCTGTACCTCGCATCCGATCTCACGGAGCTTCTGACTGATGCATTCCAGATGCTTCGGAATGACATTCTTTACTAAAATATTGCCTCTTGTCGCTGCTGCCGCCGCCATAAAGGTGCCGGCCTCAATCTGGTCCGGAATCACGGAATAGTCCGTTCCGTGAAGCTTCATCACGCCGTCGATGCGGATCACATCCGTCCCGGCGCCCTTGATCCGGGCCCCCATGCTGTTCAGGAAGTTCGCCACGTCCACGACGTGCGGCTCCTTCGCCGCGTTCTCGAGGACCGTGCGTCCTTTTGCAAAAACAGCCGCCATCATGACATTGATCGTCGCGCCGACCGTAACCGTATCGAAGTAGATATTCGCGCCGTGCAGGTCCTGTGCCTCCACAAGCACCATGCTGTTCCGGATACTGGTCTTCGCGCCGAGCGCTTCAAAGCCCTTCAGATGCTGGTCAATCGGCCGGCTGCCGATCGTGCATCCGCCGGGAAGCGCCACCTCCGCATAGTGATATTTGCCAAGAAGCGCACCCAGCATATAATAGCCCGCGCGCATTTTGCGGATATAGCGGTTGTTGACAACATAACTCCGGATCGTGGCGCCGTTCAGGACGACGTCATGGCGGTCCAGACGCCGGACGATCGCGCCGGTATCCTGAATCGCCTCCAGAAGCGTATTGACATCGCTCACGTCGGGGATGTTGCGGACCGTCACTTCCTCGTCCGCCATAATCGAAGCCGCGAGAAGTCCGAGCGCCGCATTCTTGGCGCCGGCAATGGCTGTCTCCCCGTGCAGCGGTGTACCGCCTTTTACCACAAATTCCATCATATCAGATCTATGCTCCATGGATCCCGGCTCCCGGGATCTTCTGTCCTGCCTCCCAAAAAAGCAGGAGCCTTTCTGGGGTGTACTGCGAGTATAGCACAAACTATCTCCGCTGTAAAGTGAATTGTTACGAAATTATGAAATATTTTTAAAATTCTTTACTGTTGGTTTAATTCGTTATGAACACCTGTTCACTTTTTCTTTACGCTCCATCCGAAGGAGCCGATCGCTTCCCCGAGCGGGAAATATGAGCCGTGCGCGTAAGCGATAAGATTTGCCTTTTCGAGCATCAGCCGACCCTTTTCATCGAGAAGCGATTCGTCGACGTCAACCGCCTCGACCCGCGCGAGGAACATGTCGTGGGAGCCGAGCTCGAGAACCTCCGTCACGCGGCATTCGATATTCACCGGGCTTTCCTTGATGAGCGGCGCGGAAACCTTCGAGGCTTCCTCCTTATGCAGTCCCGCGGCCGCGAATTTATCCTCGTTCCTGCCGGAACGTACGCCGCAGTAATCCGCCGCGCGAAGCAGGCGCTCCGTCGTCAGATTGATCACGAATTCGCCGCTTTCCTTCAGCATGTGATGAGAGAAGCGCTCCTTCCGCACCGAAATATAGACCATCGGCGGATTCGACGAAACCGTTCCGCACCAGGCAATCGTCAGTACATTGTCTTTTCCGCTTTGATCGCGAACCGTCGCCAGTACCGCCGGCACCGGGGACAGAATGCTGCAGGGATCCCAGACCTGTTTGCTCATATCAGGACTCCTTTTTGTATGTTTTGACTATAAACATCCACGCAATTTTCGCTCGCATTGTACGAATTTACAGATTGTTTTTCGTATGTTCATAGTTTATTCATATTTATCGCTTATTCTGTATTCAGACAAGAACAGAGACGACTTCTTCATTTGTGGTTGATTTTCTAAATGTTTTTCATAATTCCCCCGGGCCCAACCAACCCGGGGGCTCCTCTTGAAATGAGGCCCCTTTAGGGCGCCCGAAGTATATAATATCTCCCCCAACGAAAAATCAGCCCGGATCAGAATACGACCCGGGCTGATTTACGGTTCAGGAAGTATGGCGCGGTATTATTCTTCCTCTTCAACTTCAGCTTCGGCTTCGGTCTCGGCTTCGGAAGGTTCCTCTTCCGTCTCCTCTTCGGTAGCGGTGCCTTCGATGTCCGCAAAATCCTGCAGCAGGAAGTTGGACTCATTGTAAAGATCCGCCACGCTCTCCGCTTTTGCCTTCTGCTGGTTGACCACGGTAACCACAATACCGGTCACGAGACCAATCACGATCAGTGCAATGACAGCGATGGAAATCAGTCTGCGAAGCTTCGCCATTTTCTTCTGCTTCGCCATCTCTTCCTTACGGTTCTTCTTGGATTCCTTGTACTGATCAACTTTCTGCTGGCTCATGATTCTATACCTCTCTATAATTAACTGTTCTCCGAGCGCGCTATAAAACGGCGCTCAGTCTTCTTTTTAATGCAACTAACGGATTATAGCATACTCCCGGCCGAAAATCAAGCCCTCCCGGGACGGGCGGCAAAAAAGGCCGCTCAGTCGTCGTATCCGTTTGGATTGTTCTTCTGCCAGTTCCAGGAATCCGCGCACATCTTTTTCAGATCATACTGCGTCTTCCAGCCCATTTCCCGGTAAGCCTTCGACGGATCCGAATAGTTGACCGGCACGTCGCCCGGCCGCCGCTCCACGAAGCGGTACGGAATCGTCAGATGGTTGGCTTCCATAAACGCGTTCACCACATCGAGCACGCTGTAGCCGGTGCCGGTGCCGAGATTGCACACAAAGAGCCCCGGATTTTCCGTGAGCTTGCGGATCGCCGCCACGTGACCGAGCGCAAGATCGACCACATGGATATAGTCGCGGATGCAGGTGCCGTCCGGCGTATCGTAGTCCTTGCCAAAAATGTTCAGGATCTCGCGTTTTCCGACCGCAACCTGTGTGATATAGGGCATCAGGTTGTTCGGAATGCCGTTCGGATTTTCGCCGATCGTGCCGCTCTCATGCGCGCCGATCGGGTTGAAGTACCGAAGGAGCACCACGTTCCACTCGGGATCCGCCTTCTGGATGTCCGTAAGAATCTGCTCCAGCATGGACTTCGTCCAGCCGTAGGGATTCGTGCACTGTCCCTTCGGGCAGTCCTCGGTGACCGGAATCTGTGCCGGATCGCCGTAGACGGTGGCGGACGAGCTGAAGATGATGTTCTTCACGCCGTGGCGGCGCATCACATCCACAAGCACCAGCGTTCCGCCGATGTTGTTTTCATAGTATTCCCAGGGCTTCGAAACCGACTCGCCGACGGCTTTCAGACCGGCGAAGTGGATGACGCTGTCGATCTGCTCCTTTGCGAACACCTCCTCGAGGCCGATCCGGTCCCGGATATCCACGCGGTAGAAGGGCACCTTCTTCCCCGTGATGGCTTCCACACGCCCCAGCACCTTCTCGCTCGAATTGCAGAGGTTGTCGATTACGACCACGTCATAGCCGCGGTTCTGCAGCTCCACTACAGTATGGCTGCCGATATATCCGGCGCCACCGGTTACTAAAATCGCCATAGTTCTCTCCCTTTTCTACAAAAAACGATTTTGCAGGAGCTCAGCGTCTCCTGATGATTTCATGACGTTCCGGGCCGTTTGACACCATCGTCACCGGCACCTCGAGCTCCTTCTCGATTTCCTCGATGTAAGCCCGGCATTCCGCCGGCAGGTCCTCATACTTCGTGATGCCGCGGATGTCGCATTTCCAGCCCTTCATGGTCTTGTAGACCGGCTTCGCGCGGTCAAGCTTGTAGGTGACGGGGAAATCGCGCAGGATCTCGCCGTCCACCTCGTAGCCGACGCAGATTTTCAGTTCGTCGAGATATCCTAAAGGATCCAGCACCGTCAGCACCGCTTCCGTCGCGCCCTGCACCCGGCAGCCGTAGCGGGAAGCGACCGCATCGAACCAGCCGACTCTTCTCGGTCTTCCGGTCGTCGCGCCGTATTCGCCCTTATCGCCGCCGCGTTTCCGAAGCTCCTCCGCTTCGTCGCCGAAAAGCTCGCTGACGAAGGCGCCGGCGCCGACAGCCGAGCTGTAGGCCTTCACCACGCAGATCACGTCGCTGATTTCATAGGGCGGAATCCCGGCGCTGATCGCACCGTAGCCCGCAAGCGTCGAGGAGGAAGTCACCATCGGATAGATGCCGTTGTCGGGATCCTTCAGGGAGCCGAGCTGGCCCTCCAGAAGAATCGTCTTCTTCTGTTCGAGCGCTTCATGCATGAAGGCGTGGATATCCACCACGTAGGGGCGGACCATCTCCCGATATTCGCCGAGCAGACGGAACAGATCCTCCGGATCAAGCTCCGGACGCTGGTACAGATGCTTCAGCATCACGTTCTTCAGCGTCGCCACCCGGAAGCACTTCTCCCGAAGCTCATCCTCCGGCCCGAAGAGCTCGCTGACCTGGAAGCCGATCTTCGCGTACTTATCCGAGTAGAACGGCGCGATTCCGGACTGCGTCGAGCCGAACGACCGGCCGGCCAGACGCTCTTCCTCGTATTTATCGAAATCGATATGATAAGGCATCAGGATCTGCGCGCGGTCCGACACCAGCACCTTCGGCGCCGGCACGCCCTGCGATACCAGGCTCTCGATTTCGCGCACCAGGAACGGAATGTTCAGCGCCACGCCGGAGCCGATCACATTGACCGTATGTCCGTAGAACACGCCCGACGGCAGCAGATGCAGCGCGAAGCGCCCGTAATCATTGATAATCGTATGACCCGCGTTGGAGCCGCCCTGAAAACGGATGATGATATCCGACTGCTCCGCCAGCATGTCCGTAATTTTGCCTTTTCCCTCGTCGCCCCAGCAGGCGCCGACAATTGCCCGTACCATGTGATTCTGTCCTCCGATGTCTGTATTTAAACCGTAATGATTGCCGTCAGTGACAGCGCGTCCGGATTCGCGTCCACAATCGGCTTCACGATGTTTTTCAGGAAATCCGCCGTCTGCAGATCCGCCGCGCCGATGAAATTCTTCGGCTCCATCATCGCGTCGATTTCCGCTTTCGTCATGCCGAAGGCCGGGTCCGCTGCGATCAGCTCCGCGAGGTTGTTGTCGAGGCCTTCTTCCTTCACGCGCCTGCCGGCCTGCATCGACAGCTGGCGGATCTTCTCATGAAGCTCCTGCCGGTCGCCGCCGCGCTTCACGGCGTCCATCATGATGTTTTCGGTCGCCATGAAGGGCAGTTCCTCGAGAAGATGACGCTCGATCATCTTCGGATACACCTTCATGCCGTCCGTGATATTCAGGTAAAGATCGAGAATTCCGTCGCAGGCGAGGAACCCCTCCGCCACGGAAAGGCGCTTGTTCGCGGAATCGTCGAGCGTGCGCTCCAGCCACTGGGTGGAGGAGACAATCATCGGATTCATCACGTCGCTGATCACAAAGTCCGCGATCGAAGCCATGCGCTCCGAACGCATCGGATTTCTCTTATAGGCCATTGCGGAAGAACCGATCTGGTTCTTCTCGAAGGGCTCCTCGAGCTCCTTCTTGTGCTGCAGGAGCCGCACGTCGTTGGAGAATTTGTGCGCGGACTGCGCGATTCCCGCCAGGACGTTCAGCACGCGGCTGTCAATCTTCCGGGAATAGGTCTGCCCGGACACCGGATAGACGCCGGGGAAATCCATCTTTTCCGCGATCATCCGGTCCAGCTTTTTCACCTTCTCGTAGTCGCCCTCGAAAAGCTCCATGAAGGAAGCCTGCGTCCCGGTCGTACCCTTCGAGCCGAGAAGCTGCATCGAATTCAGCACATAATCGAGGTCCGCGAGGTCCATGATCAGGTCCTGGATCCAAAGAGTCGCGCGCTTTCCGACGGTCGTCGGCTGCGCGGCCTGGAAATGCGTGAAGGCAAGGGTCGGAAGCTCCTTATATTCATCGGCGAACTTCGCGAGCTGCGCGATGACCGCGATGATCTTCTTCCGAAGGAGCTGCAGGCCCTCCCGCATAATGATGAGGTCGGTATTGTCGCCGACGTAGCAGCTCGTGGCGCCGAGGTGAATGATGCCCTTCGCCTTCGGGCACTGCACGCCGTACGCGTACACCTGCGCCATGACGTCGTGCCGCACTTCCTTCTCGCGCTCCGCCGCCACGTCAAGATTCAGGTCGTAGATATGTTCGCGGAGCTCTTCGATCTGCTCCTCGGAAACCGGAAGTCCGAGCTCGTGCTCTGCTTCCGCGAGCGCCACCCAGAGTTTCCGGAAGGTTGTGAATTTCTTGTCCTGTGAAAAGATGTACTGCATCTCCTTCGATGCATAGCGCCCGGAAAGCGGGCTTGCGTAAATATCAGTCCTCTCCGTCATGCTTTTTGGATCCTTTCTTTCGACGCTCCCGTCGCTTCTTCGTCACGTTTTCCTTTTTCGCGACGATCGTTTCCATCTCCTCTTCCGTGCATTCCTTGACCGTCCGCACGCCGAAGAATCCGCTGTGATCCTCGGTCATCTTGACGCGGATCTTTCCGCGCATCAGGCCGTGCTCCTTACACTCGCCGAGCGCCAGATACAGCCTTCCGCCGTCCGAAAACCAGTTGATCGTCTTCTTCAGATTCTTCCCGCAGATCATGCAGGGCATCTCGCGGAGGCGTTTGTTTTCCATCAGCTCTTCCTTCAGCGGGAAGGCACGGGAGACATATTTCGAATAGGTGTCAAAATTGAAGGTTTTTTCCTCGAAACGGTTCTTCGGAACCCGGTAATAGTCGATCGAGAAATAGTTCTCATACTCCCGCAGATTGATCCGCTGCAGCACCATGCCGGTGTACTTCGCATCGTCGAAGGCGTGGTGGAACTTCAGCTCCGTCGGAATTCCGTATTTTTCAATCACATACTCCAGGGCGTGCCGGGTCTTCCCCTCATGCTCCTGCAGCGCGTACAGCTTCTGCACATCCAGATATTTCAGCGGATATTTCCACGGAATCCTGATGTCAAAATAGGACATGTTCTTCTCAAGCTGCGTCAGGTCCGAAGTCCCCCAGATGCAGAAAATATAGTCTTTTCCGCACCATTTCAGGAATTCGTCGCAGGCGTCCTCGAAGTAGATTCCCTTTTCATCGAGATCCCGGTCGGTCCAGCCGGTGATCTCCTTCGTTCTTCGGAGAAGAAACGGATAGACCTGCGGCCGGATCAGACGCTGAAACTCGTCCACGAGCTGCATCTTTTCGTTGATCTTCACCGCGCCGATCTCGATGATCTCGAAAGGAATGTCCTCTTCCTCATCAATTTTATAAGCGGCCTGGTTCCATTCCAGGTCGAGGCAGATATAGTTCATGTTCAGGCTCTTTCCCGCCGTGTCCGCACGGCATCAATCATAGTATAGCACGGAAGGCATGATTTATCAACGAAAAAATCAGGGGGGACAGGGATGAGACAGGGTGAGACAGGGGGACGGTTGAGACAGGGGGACGGTTCTTTT
>CAMPAR010000081.1 GCA_946632055.1 uncultured Lachnospiraceae bacterium | reverse complement strand
TGCAGCCCTGCTTCCGGGCGATTCTGAAGAAAATGCCGGTGCTGATTCTGGCGGCGCTCATGATCCTTGCGGCGCTTTTATCGGGCTGCGAGGGCGAAAGCGCTGTACAGGGCAGCGAGGAAGCAAAGACCGCGAGCGCTGCTTCGGAAGCAGAGGAGAGCGAGGCCGGTACCGGGGAGGAGAGCAGGGATGCGGAAGAAGCGGACGAAGAAGCCGGCAGCAGCAAGGCGGTCGTGACGGTGAAAAGCGATGCCGGCGGAAAGGCGCTTTCCGCGAAAATCAAACGGAGCGGCGACGATATGGAGGAGAACTTCGATGCGGCCGGACTGCCCTTCGGGGTAACGATCCGCTATGAGCTTGACGGAGAAGAAATCCTTCCGGACGCGCTCGCTGGAAAGAGCGGAGAATTGAAGATCCGCATGGAGTACGAGAACTTAAGCCGGACGGACGAAGGCGATCAGATGGTGCCTTACGCCTTTGTCTCGCTTCTCATGCTCCCGGAGGAGCATTTCAGTGAAATCAGCGTGGAAAACGGCGGCGTGATGGAGCTCTCGGGAAACCGGATGGTGTACGGCTTTTCAATGCCGGGCGTGGAAGATTATCTCGGGATCGAGGAAGCGAAGGAAGAGCTGAACGCGCTGAAGACCGCGGCGGAGGGGCTGAATGACGACGAAGAGAAGCCGGAAGACAAGTCCGACGAAGAAGAGGAGTCTCTGCTTCCCGAGGCGGTGGAAATTAGCTGCCACACGGAAAACTGCAGCATCGAATTCTCGGAGACCATCGTGATCAGCGGACTTCTCAGCGATCTGAAAGAAGAGAAACTGGAGGAGCTTACGGAAGAGCTTCGGAAATTCGCGGATTTTGAGGACGCGGGAAATGAGATGACGGACGGCGCGGAGGCGCTGCTTGACGGCGTGCGGGAGTTTCAGGAAGGCCTGCAGGAATATACGGACGGCGTGCAGAAGCTTGCGGACGGCGCGGGAAAGGTTTCCGGCGGAGCCGCGGAAGTTTCTTCCGGCGCGGCGGCGCTGGCGTCCGGCGCGTCTGAGCTTGTGAAGGGCCTTGAGGGTCTTTCGGCACAGAATGAAAACATGATCGCCGGTGCGGAGGCGCTTCAGAAGGGCGTGGATGAGCTGAAGGAAAAAAGCGCGGCGCTTCAGGAGCTTCTGGCGCTTCTTCCGGAAGAAGCCGCGGGAGAATTTGCGGCGCTGCCGGCGGCGCTTGAAGCCCTGTCGTCCGGCGCTTCCGGCTTAAAGGAGGGCATCACCGCCTATACGGAGGGCGTCACGGCCTGTCTTGGAGGCGCTTCGGCGCTTTCCTCCGGCGCCTCGACACTGTCCGCGGGGACGGCTTCGCTTTCTTCGGGGGCAAACGAGCTTAGTTCCGGCGCGACGGAGCTTTCCTCGCACAGTCAGGAGCTGAAGGACGGCTGCACGAAGCTCGGGGAAGGTATCGACAAGCTCAGCACGGCGCTTGGAGATCTGAATGAAAAGCTGTTCCAAAAGCTGGCGTCTCTTCCGGACGGAGCGGTTTCAGATTCGCTGAATGCGCTTCGCGTGCTGAAGGAATGCGACAGCGGTGCGGAGGATGTTCTTTACATTCTGGAGGCGGAAGAATTCTGAGAAAAACAGCGCTTTCCAGGGAAAAAACTCAGTCCTCGTAGATCAGTTCGGCCGCGGCTTTCTGAGCGTCCAGACGATCGGAGGAGATGACAAAGGTCATCACATTTCCTTCGCCGAAGAGGCCGATCGTTTCGGCAAGATCCGTATTCGTGAGATCGATGCCGTAGGGGTATTCGACTTCCGCTCCCTCGAGGAAGACGATTTTATCCTCGGAAAGCAGGCGCTCGTAAAGCTCGTCAGAGAGAATATCATGCAGATTGTAGAAGGCCCGGTTCTCCGGGTCTTCTTTGCTCATGTAGGAGATCAGGAAGGATTCCCGGCCGATCACCACATCCAGATCCCGCGCGGCCATCCGGGCGAAGACCTTCTGCGACTGTGCATAGGCCTGCTGGATGTCGGAGGTTTCGATCAGGGAGGAGGTGACTTCGATATGATATTTCGAAGGATCCGCGTCCAGTTTCGGCGCGATTTTCTCCATCAGCCGATCCCCAGCCTCGTCGGATACGACGCTCGAGTAGGCTTCTACGGAAATGATGACCGGGACGGAGTTGTAGATAATCGTCCGGGTCATGGATACGATGAAAATGATTCCGGCAATGATCGCGATGATCGCAATGCCGTAATACTGCGCGATATATTTCAGCTTATCCTTCAGCGGGGCATCTTTCAGTTTGTCCCACTGCTTCTTTGAATTGTTTCCTTCTCCGTAAATATCCGCCATGTCTTTACTCCGCTATTTCAGAAATCTTGATTCGCATGCCGTGAAGCATACCGCTATAGTTTAGCACAGAATCCGCCGCATTAGCAAGCTGAAAAGATTGAAAAAACTGTTAAATCCGGCATGTTTTTCGGAAGGCCCTTGAAAAGGGGCCGGGATTCTGGTATATTATAACAATATTGAAAAACCTGTAATTCTGAGGTGGATATGAAAAAGATTTTTGATCTGAATAATCCGGTGTGGGTATTCTTCGGAAAGTTGTTTGATGCCTTTGTCCTTCATCTGGTATGGTTGGTCTGCTGCATCCCCGTTGTCACGATCGGCCCCGCCACCACGGCGCTGTATTACGCCATGATGCGGGATGTGCGGGATGAGGATGCGCATTATGTGCGGGCATTTTTCCGCTCCTTCAAGGAGAATCTGAAGCAGGGAATCATTATCGGTCTGATCTTTACGGTGATCGGCGTCATGCTCGGCTTCGGCCTTTATTTCTACACGCTGAACCGCGGAGTGTCCACCTTCTACCAGGTGCTTTGGGTGACGACAATCGTCATGATGATCCTGTATCTGATGACGCTGCAGTACGTCTACGCGCTGCAGTCCCGCTTTGTGAATACGGTGCGCACGACGATCATGAACGCCTTCTTCATGTCGATCCGTCACATCGGCTGGACCTTTGTGATGGTCGTAATCTTCGTGGCGGTTTATTTTGTGGTCATCTATTTCAATTTCCTGCCGCTTCTTTTGCTTGGCTACGGACTCGTGGTTTTCCTGGATTCCTACATCCTGAACCGGGTCTTCAAGCCCTATGTGGCGATGGCGGAAGGCAAAAAGGAAGGCGAGGAAGAAAAAGACCCGGATGAGTGGGTGATCCCGGAGGATGAGGAGAATCCCGGAGAAGCCGCGTCCGGCGAAATTACGGAAAAAACCGCTGAAAATTCTTCGGAGAATACCGAAGACGACAGCGATCATGATACTGCCCTGTTCTGAAGACACGGACAGGGATACAGAGGAGGAAGAAACCATTGTTTGAAAAAGGAAAAGTCCGCACCCGGTTCGCTCCGAGCCCGACCGGACGGATGCATGTCGGAAATTTAAGAACGGCGCTGTACGCCTATCTGATCGCGAAGCACGAAGGAGGGGATTTCCTTCTTCGGATTGAAGACACGGATCAGGAGCGCTATGTGGAAGGCGCGGTTGAGATCATCTACCGGACCATGCAGAAGACCGGGCTCATTCACGATGAAGGACCGGACAAGGACGGCGGATGCGGCCCCTATGTGCAGTCTGAACGCCAGGCGGCCGGCATCTACATGGAATATGCAAAGAAGCTGATCGAAAAAGGTGAAGCGTACTACTGCTTCTGCGACGAGGAGCGCCTGAACTCCCTGAAGACGAAGGTCGGCGAGGATGGCAAGGAAATCCGTGTCTACGACAAGCACTGCCTGAGCCTTTCGAAGGAAGAAGTAGAAGCGAACCTTGCGGCCGGAAAGCCCTTTGTCATCCGTCAGAACAATCCGACGGAGGGCACGACCACCTTCCATGACGAAATTTACGGCGATATCACCGTGGAGAACAGCGAACTGGACGACATGGTGCTGATCAAATCCGACGGCTACCCGACCTACAACTTCGCGAATGTCGTTGATGACCATCTGATGGGCATCACGCATGTGGTGCGCGGAAACGAATATTTAAGCTCGAGCCCCAAGTACAACCGCCTGTACGAGGCCTTCGGCTGGGAGGTGCCGGTCTATGTGCACTGCCCGCTGATTACGGATGAGGACCACAAGAAGCTTTCCAAGCGCTCCGGACACAGCTCCTTCGAGGATCTGGTGGAGCAGGGCTTCCTGGAGGAGTGCATTGTGAACTTTGTGGCGCTTCTGGGGTGGTCTCCGGAGGACAATGAGGAAATTATGTCTCTCGAGGATCTGGTGCGCAAATTCGATTACCGCCGCATGAACAAGTCGCCCGCCGTGTTCGACTACGGGAAGCTGAAGTGGATGAACGGCGAGTATATTAAGAAAATGGACGACGAAAAGTACCTCGAGAAGGCGCTTCCGATCGTGAAGGAGACCGTAAAGCGGGAGCTGGATTACAGCCGCATCGCGATGATGGTCAAGACCCGGATCGAAATCTTCCCGGACATTCCGGAGAAGATCTCCTTCTTCGAAGAAGTTCCGGACTACGACAACGAGCTCTATGTCCATAAGAAGATGAAATCGACGAAGGAATCCTCTCTGGAGGTACTGAAGGAAGTGCTTCCGGTACTGGAAGCTGAGGAGGATTATTCGAACGACGCGCTGTATACGCTTCTCACCGGATTCGCCGCGGAACACGGACTGAAGAACGGAACGGTGCTCTGGCCGATCCGCACCGCCCTTTCCGGACTGCCGCAGACGCCGGGCGGCGCGACCGAGCTTCTTGAAATCCTCGGAAAAGAGGAATCGCTCCGGCGGCTTGCCGCGGCAGTCGAGAAGCTGTCGTAAACCGGACGGACTGAAAAATATCATACTGAAAATGAAACCACGATGTGGCGCTGTGAAGCCTGAACGAAGGCTCTCACGGCGCCATCCGTCGTTTTAAGGGGAAAATTTACACAGAGAGGAGCACAATATGGAGAAGAAAACGCGCAGCATGTCAGAGGTTCAACTGAATCAGGAACAGCTTCAGGCGGTGGAGGCAAGCCCCGACAGGCCGTGCCTCGTCATCGCGGGTCCCGGGGCCGGAAAGACGGCGGTCATCGCCGCCCGGTGCCGCTACCTGATCGAAGAAGCCGGCGTAAAGCCCGCCGAAATCCTGGTGCTGACGTTCACGCGCGCAGCGGCCTTTGAGATGCAGGAGCGCTTCCGGCTCCTTACGGACGGGGCGCATCCGGGCGTGAACTTCGGAACCTTTCATTCGGTGTTCTACCGGGCGGTCTCGGAGAAATACGGCTTTACCGCGGAAAATCTCATCAAGGAGAGCGAAAAGCAGCAGATTCTTCAGGAAATCCTGAAAAAGCACTACCCGGAGGCGGCGAAGGATTCTTCTGTCATGGAGGCGCTGCTCGCCGGCTTTTCCGCGATCCGGGCGGGACGGGAGGCAAGGAAAGAGGAGAACGCGGACGGAAGCCGGGAGGAGAAGCTGGAGCGGCTCTACAGCATGGAACTGAAGCGGCGGCGGAAGCTGGACTACGACGACATCCTTCTTCTTACGCGCTCGATGCTGAGAGAAGATGCCGGCGTCCGGGCGCGTCTGAAGAAGCGGTATCAGGTGCTTCTCATCGACGAATACCAGGATGTCAGCCCGGTGCAGGCGGAAATCTGCCGGTATCTCGCGGCGCCGGAGAACAGAATCTTCGCGGTCGGCGATGACGACCAGTCCATCTACCGCTTCCGCGGGGCGAGCCCCGATATCATGCTGCGCTTCCCGAAGGACTATCCGGGCTCGCGGATCGTGAAGCTGGTCATGAATTACCGTTCGTCTCCGGAAATCGTCGACAGCTCGCTGAAGCTGATCAGCCGCAATGAAAAGCGCTACCGGAAAACGCTCCGCTCCGGCGGCCCGAAGGAGGGGCAGGTGCTGATCCGGCATTTTTCTTCGGAAAAGGAGGAATACCGCCAGATTGCGGAGGAGATGAAGGCGGCGATTGAAGCCGGGGAGGAGCTGTCGGATACGGCGGTGCTGTTTCGGACCAACGCGGCGATTTCCGCCTGCAGCGCGGGGCTTCTCGCGGCCGGCGTCCCCTTTGTGTCACGGGACCGCGTACAGGACCCCTTCCGCCATTTTGCCGCGGAAACCGTCTTTGCCGTGCTGAACTTTATGTCCGGCGACCGTTCGCGGGCGAATTTCCTGAAATTCATGAACTGCCCCGTGCGCTACATCCGGCGGCAGGATCTGAGAGCGCCTTATGTGGATCTCGGCGCGCTGAGGGAGCAGTACCGGAGGGACGAGAGCCGCAGCTGGATGACGGAGAAGATCGATCTTCTGTCAAACCAGCTTTCCCTTCTTTCCCGCCTGCAGATTCCGTACGCGATGGTCAATTATATCCGCCGGGGCATGGGCCTCGACGAACACTACCGGGATTACTGTCTGGAGCACGGCCTTCCGGATGCGGAGATTATGGGGACGCTCGATTTTGTGCAGGACTCCGCCCGGGATTTCCGGGATCTTGGCGACTGGTACCGCTATATTCAGCGCTTTTCGAAGGAACTCGCGGAAAAACCGGAGGAGCAGCAGGTAAAAGGCCGCCTCGTCCTCTCCACGATCCATCAGGCAAAGGGCCTCGAATACCAGCGGGTCTATGTGGCGGACGTCTGCGAACAGAACATCCCCCACGCGAAGAGCGGGGAGGAAGAGGAAATCGCGGAGGAACGGCGGCTCTTTTACGTGGCGCTGACGCGCGCGAAAAAAGACCTCCGCCTGTATGTCCCGGGCAGCATGGCCGGACGGCGGAGGGAAGAGAGCCGGTTCCTGAAGGAAATCCGGTCGGACTTTGTAAAGGAAATACGGAAGGGAAGCTGAAAAACCCGGATTTCAGCGGTCCTTCAGCGACCGGACATAGTTCAGCGGCGACATGCCGCAGCACTCCTTGAAGGTTCGGGAAAAGTGCTGGATCGAACGGTAGCCGTAGCGCCTCGCTACTTCCGTGACAGTTAGCGTCTCGTTGGAAAGAAGCGTCCGGGCCTTCTCGATACGCGCCTTCTGAAGGTCCGCCATCGGGGAGACACCGAAGAAGCCGGTATAGTATTTGTAAAACTGGCTGCGCGAAAGGGAGACCATCTCGCACATGTTGGTGGAGGCCCATTCACGCTCGCAGTTGGCGAGCATGGTATAACGCGCCTGCAGGAACAGGCGGTACAGCGGGGCGCCTTCCCGCTCCTCGGCCTCCCGCACGTGGAATTCCCGGGAAAGCGCGGTGATGAGACCGCGCATCTCCAGATCGAGCGCGGTTTCATACAGATAATCCCGGGTATAGAATTCATTGTCGATGCGGGACAGGACGCGGATGACGTATTCCGGGTCCTCGGGATAGAAGATTTCGTTGAGCGGCAGGGAAAAACCGCGAAGATCCTCCGGCTCCGCGGTAAAGTGGACGAAGCTCAGACGGAAATCCCGCACGGCGCTGTAATCCTGGGCGCTTCCCGGCGCATAGAGAATGCAGGCGGAAGGCTCGGCGGTGACGATGGATTCCTCCGTCACCACATGCATCGCGGATTCGAAAAACAGCAGAAGATAGCCGCCGGAGCCGTCCGGCCGCTGTACACGGGTGTAATTGTCCTCTGTCTGATGACAGCCGGCGTACTGAATTCTGATCATGCTGCTATCATAAATCAGCTTGAAGAAAAAGTCAAACAGAGCGGCCCGAAAAAAAGCCGGATTTCTATAAAAATCAGTTGAAAAAAAACGGAAAACCGTCTATACTAAGTATCGTGATACTGTAACTACGGTTAAGTTGGGTTTTTACGGGCCTCCTTCATCGGACGGACCGCTAAGAATCCTGCGTTTTCATGTAGTTTCAAAGATATGAGGAGGAATTCACAAATGGCTAGAAAAATGAAAACCATGGACGGCAATAATGCTGCGGCTCATGTCTCGTATGCATTTACCGAAGTGGCCGGCATCTATCCGATCACCCCGTCCAGCCCGATGGCCGACTATGTGGACCAGTGGTCTGCACAGGGCCTGAAGAACATTTTCGGCACCACAGTCAAGGTCTCCGAGATGCAGTCTGAGGCAGGCGCGGCCGGCACCGTTCACGGTTCTCTGAACGCGGGCGCTCTGACCACGACCTACACCGCTTCTCAGGGTCTTCTGCTGATGATCCCGAACATGTACAAGATTGCAGGCGAACTTCTTCCCTGCGTATTCCATGTATCTGCCCGTACCGTTGCGAGCCATGCGCTGAACATTTTCGGCGATCACTCCGATGTTTACGCCTGCCGTCAGACCGGTTTCGCGATGCTTGCCGAAACCAATCCGCAGGAAGTCATGGATCTCGGCGCTGTTGCACATCTTGCAACCATCAAGGGCCGCGTTCCGTTCATCAACTTCTTCGACGGCTTCCGTACCTCTCACGAAATCCAGAAGATCGAAGTCTGGGACTACGATGATCTGAAGGATATGGTTGATATGGACGCAGTTGCCGCGTTCCGCAAGCGCGCTCTGAATCCGGAGCATCCGGTAATGCGCGGCTCTCATGAGAACGGCGACATCTTCTTCCAGCACAGAGAAGCTTCCAACGAGTACTACAATGCGCTTCCGGCTGTTGTCGAGGAGTACATGGACAAGGTCAATGCGAAGCTCGGCACCGATTACAAGCTCTTCAACTACTACGGCGCTCCGGATGCGGAGAACATCATCATCGCGATGGGCTCGATCTGCGACGTGGCAGAGGAAGTCATCGATTATGAACTCGCTCAGGGCAAGAAGGTCGGCCTTGTCAAGGTTCGTCTGTACCGTCCTTTCGTCGCTGCGAAGCTTGCTGAAGCTATCCCCGCTTCTGTTAAGAAGATTGCTGTTCTTGACAGAACGAAAGAGCCCGGCGCTCTCGGCGAGCCGCTTTACCTCGATGTTGTTGCCGCTCTCGAAGAGACCGGCCGCGAAGGCATCAAGGTCATCGGCGGACGTTACGGCCTCGGCTCCAAGGATACGCCCCCGTCATCTGTATTCGCTGTTTATGACGAGCTCGAGAAGGATGCTCCGAAGAAGCACTTCACCATCGGCATCAACGACGATGTGACCTACCTTTCTCTGGAAGAGAAGCCGTCTCCGAATACCGCTGCGGAAGGCACGATCGAGTGCAAGTTCTGGGGACTTGGCGGCGACGGTACCGTCGGCGCGAACAAGGACTCCATCAAGGTCATCGGCGATCATACCAACAAGTACGTTCAGGCTTACTTCCAGTATGACTCCAAGAAGACCGGCGGCGTGACGATCAGCCACCTGCGTTTCGGCGACAAGCCCATCAAGAGCCCCTACTACATCAACAAGGCTGACTTTGTGGCCTGCCACAATCCGTCTTATGTTACCAAGGGCTACAAGATGGTCAACGATG
>CAMPAR010000080.1 GCA_946632055.1 uncultured Lachnospiraceae bacterium | reverse complement strand
GGTCGTGGCCGCAGCGCTTGTCGGCTTAAGCATTTACTTCGGAAGAAGCGGACATCGTAGAGGCAGAAGATAAAAGGAAACGGTTTTTATGAATTATTATGTGAATCCGAATATCCGGAAAACAGAGCGCGTCTTCCCGATGCAGGGGCGCCTTTCGTTTCACCGCTTTGATATGAACGAGAATCCCGAGGGCCTGCCGAAGGACTTCGTGGACTCGGTGCTCCGGGAAATCACGCCGGAGTTTCTCGCGGTTTATCCGGAGCCGGGACGCTTTGAAAAGAAATACGCGGACTTCCTCGGCGTAAAGCCGGAGAACCTCATGACCTCGAACGGCTCCGACATGGCGATCCGCTACATTCTCGAGACCTTCGGCGAACCGGGGAAGGAGGTCGTCACCGTGACCCCTTCTTTCGAAATGTACCGGATCAACTGCAGCCTCCTGGGGCTTACGCACCGTCCGGTTCCCTACGAGGAGGACCTGACGATCCGGATCGAAAGCATCCTCGCGGCCATGAATGAAAACACCCGCGTCGTGGTGCTCCTGAATCCGAACAATCCGGTGGGAAACGTGTATACGGACGCAGAGCTCGAGGCCGTGATCGCGAAGGCGAAGGAGGTCGGCGCGGTCGTGGTGATCGATGAAGCCTATCACTACTTCTACCCGAATACCTTCCTGAAATACGCGGTTTCCGGGGAGAACGTCCTCGTTCTTCGGACCTTTTCGAAGCTCTTTTCCCTTGCAGCGCTGCGGCTCGGCGCGGTGATTTCGAATCCGGAGATCATCCATTATGTGAAGAACGGACGGCTGAGCTTTGACGTGAATTCCGCGGCGCTTCTCTTTGCGGAGCGGATTCTGGATCATCCGGACATGGTGAAGGAGCTGCAGGAAAAAGAGCGGGAAGGCAAGGAATATATCCTCGCCGAGCTTGAAAAAAGAGGCTATGAAACCCGCGACTGCCGCGGAAACTATATTTTTGTCCGCCCGAAGAGAGAGGCTTCTCTTGTCGTAAGAAGGCTTGAAGAGGAAGAAAAAGTTCTGGTGCACGGCTACGGACATCCGCTCCTGAAGGACCTCATCCGGGTCTCTGTCGGATCGAAGGGCGCCATGGAGTTTTTCCTTGAGGCGTTCTTAAGGGCGGACCGGGAAATACAGGAGCCCTGAATCATGAAAAAAGTAATTACCTACGGCACCTTTGATCTGCTGCACTACGGTCATATCCGGCTCCTTGAACGGGCGAGAGCGCTCGGGGACTGGCTGATCGTGGGCGTGACCTCCGAGGACTACGACAAGGCCCGGGGGAAGATCAATGTGACGCAGACGCTGTCCGAGCGCATGGAGGCCGTCAAATCGCTGGGACTCGCCGACGAAATCATCGTCGAAGAGTACGAGGGCCAGAAAATCGACGACATCAAGCGCTATCACGTGGATGTTTTCGCCATCGGCTCGGACTGGAAGGGAAAATTCGACTATCTGAAGGACTACTGCGAGGTCGTGTATCTGGAGCGCACCGAGGGGATTTCCTCGAGCGAGCTGCGCTCCCGGGACCGGCTCACGCTCGGCCTTTTCGGCTCCTCTGCGAACGTCGATAAAATCGAACGGGAGGCCGGCTTCGTGAACGGCCTTCTTGTGGGCGGAAAGTGTACGGACGAGGCGGATTATGACGAAATGCTCTCTCGGGTGGACGCGGTTTATCTGTACGCCCGGCCCGAACGGCACTGCGCGCTGATCGAAAAAGCCCTGCTCGCCGGAAAACACGTGCTCTGCGAGACGCCTCTTGCGATGAAAAAGGCCGATTGCGCGCGTCTTCAGGCACTGGCGGAGGAACAGGAGCTCGTCCTCATGGAAGCCCTGAAAACGGCCTTTTCGACGGCCTACGGGCGTCTCCTCCTGCTTTTGAAGAGCGGAAAGATCGGAGAAATCGTCTCGGTTGACGCCGCCTGCACCAGCATGGAAGCGCTTTCCGGCCTCGGAAGGGAAGAGCTTCGGGATAAATGGAACAGCATCTCCGATTGGGGACCGACGGGAATGCTTCCCGTGTTCCAGCTTCTCGGCACCGGCTACAGGGAGAAAAGAATCTACTCCCGGATGCATCCGGAGGATCCTTCGTTTGACCTGTTCAGCCGCGTGGATTTTATTTACGACAATGCGGTCGCTTCGGTCCGCGTCGGAAAGGGCGTGAAATCGGAAGGAGAGCTGATCGTGTCCGGGACAAAGGGCTACGCCTACGTGCCGGCGCCGTGGTGGAAGACGGACTTCTTCGAAATCCGCTTCGAGAACCCGAACGAAAACCAGCGCTATTTCTACCAGCTCGAGGGCGAAGGCATCCGCAACATGCTGGCGGCTTTTTTCCAGGCCGCGGTGCATGGCATCCGCTATCAGACGATCGACGGGGCTGTGACGGAGGCGATTTCCGGCGTCATCGGCGACTTTTACGAAGGAAAGGATCTGAAGGTCCTGGGGAGGCCGATGTGACGCGCGCCGAATGCCGGGCTTTTGCCAAGATCAACCTCGCGCTCGACGTCCTCGGAGTCCGGGAGGACGGCTATCACAGCGTGCGGATGATCATGCAGGAAATCTCGCTTTCCGACACTGTGGAAATCGAGAAACGGGAAGAACCGGGCTTCTGCCTTTTATGTGACGAGCCGGGAATTCCGACGGACGGGAAGAACCTCGCCGTCCGCGCGGCATCGGAGATGTTCCGGGCGTACGGACTTCCGGGAGGCCTCATAATCCGGCTGAAAAAAAGGATTCCGGCCGCCGCGGGTCTTGCGGGCGGCTCGTCGGACGCAGCGGCGGTGATCCGCCTTGTGAACGCCCTCTACGGGCTGGAGCTTCCGGAACAGAAGCTTCGGGAAACGGGGCTTAAAATCGGCGCGGACGTGCCTTACTGCATTCAGGGCGGCACGGCGCTTTCAGAAGGGATCGGGGAAATTCTTTCGCCGCTTTCTCCCTGCCCCGACTGCGGCATCCTGCTCTGTAAGCCCGAGGAAGGCGCTTCGACGGCGGAGATTTACCGGGCTTTTGACGCGCTGGAAAATCCCTGCCATCCGCCGGTCGACGAGGGCATCCGGGCGCTAATTGCAGGCGATTTCGCGGCGCTTTCGCGCGCGGCTGGGAACAGCCTGGAAGCGGTGACAAAGAAAAAAATCCCCCTCATCGGGGAAATAGAAGAAGAGATGCTCCGAAGCGGCGCGAGCGCTTCCTGCATGAGCGGAAGCGGGCCGGCGGTGTTCGGGCTTTTCCCGGACCTTAGGGCGGCGGAAGCGGCGGAAAAAGCGCTGAAAAAGGCCTTTCCCTCCTGCTTTACGGCGGCGGTCCGTCCGGTAAACGCTCGGGACGAACGGAGAGTCACTCTTTTCTGAAAGGAAATCTGAATCATGGAAACAATACTGGTGCTTTTCGGCGGACAGTCGTCGGAGCATGATATTTCTTGCATTTCGGCACAGACCGTGATCCGGGCGATTGACCGGACGCGCTATGATGTGGTTCTTGCCGGCATTACACGGCAGGGTGAGTGGATTTATGTGGAGGACGTCTCGGAGATCCCGGGCGGACGCTGGGAACAGGGAAGCATCCGCGCGGCGCTTTCCCCGGACGCGAAGGAGCATGCGCTGTATCTTCTGAAGGACAATGCGATCCTCCGGAAGATCCCGATTGACCTCGCCTTCCCGGTGCTTCACGGCCTGAACGGCGAAGACGGAACCGTGCAGGGCATTTTCGAACTCATGAAAATTCCCTACGTCGGACCGGGCGTTCTCGCCTGTGCCGTCAGCATGGACAAGCTGTATACGAAAATCATCGTCGATTCGATCGGCGTGCGTCAGGCGGACTATGTCGGCATTCTGCGTCCGGAGCTTTCGGATATGGACGCCGTCGTGCGGCGCGTGGAAGAGAAACTGCATTATCCGGTCTTTGTGAAGCCCTCCTCGGCAGGCTCCTCGAAGGGCGTCAGCAAGGCGGCCGACCGCAAAAGCCTGATCCTGGCGATTCGGGAAGCCGACCGGCATGATTCGAAGATCCTCGTCGAAGAGACGATCATCGGAAGAGAGCTCGAATGCGCGGTGTATTCGAACGGAAACGAGGTCCTGCCCTCCGGCGTCGGAGAGATCCTCGCCGCCGCGGAATTCTATGATTTCGACGCGAAATACAACAACAGCGAGTCCCGGACGGATACTTCGCCCGAGCTCCCGGAAGGGGTCGAGGAGGAGATCCGGAGGGATGCGGAAAAGATTTTCCGCGCCGTCGATGCCTACGGACTGTCGCGCGTCGATTTCTTCCTCGACGAGCGGGGCGTCGTGTTCAACGAAATCAATTCTATTCCGGGCTTCACCTCCATCAGCATGTATCCGATGCTCTTCGAAAAGCAGGGCATTCCGAAGGAACAGCTGGTGCAGATGCTGATTGATTCCGCGAGGGGACGCGGCCAGCGCATGGCATCGGAGGACTTATGACGGAGATGAACCGGCACTCGGACGCGCCGATCGGCGTCTTTGACTCGGGCCTCGGCGGCCTCACGGTCATGCGCGAGATCATGCGGACGCTTCCCGAGGAAAACATCATTTATTTCGGCGATACGGCGCGCGTGCCTTACGGCAGCAAATCGCGCGACACCATTATCCACTATGTGGAGCAGATTCTGCACTTTATGCAGGAAAAGGAGGTCAAGGCCATCGTGGTCGCCTGCGGCACCGCCTCGGCCTACGCGCTTGAAGCCGTGCGCCACAAGGTGAAGGTGCCGATTCTCGGCGTCGTGCGCCCGGGCGTACGGGCCGCCTCAGCCGCCACGAAGAATGGCCGGATCGGCGTCATCGGGACCGAAGCCTCCGTGAAATCGGGGCTGTACGAGAGCCTCCTGCACGGCATCAATCCGGAGCTTTCGGTCGTAAGCCGCGCCTGCCCGCTTTTCGTCCCGCTCGTGGAGGAAGGCCTGTGGCACGATGAAATCACGACGCTTGCCGCAAAGCGGTATCTCTCGGAACTGAAGGAAAAGGACGTGGACACGCTGATCATGGGCTGCACGCACTATCCGCTCCTTGCCGGGACCATCCGGGAAGTGATGGGCGAGGGCGTGAATCTCGTGAATATCGGCGTGGAAACCGCGCAGGTCCTGAAGCGGATCCTGAACGAGCAGGGCATCACGAAGAAGACGACGGACGCTCCGGCGGTCTACCGCTTCTATTCGAGCGACGCGCCGGAAAAGCTCTGCCGCTTCGGTGAATCGGCGCTTCAGATGGAAATTCCGGAAGCTGCGAGGATTTCCATTGAAGAATATTGACGGACAACGGAATTGATAGTATAATATCAATTTAGTATTTTAATTCGGAGGTAAGGTTTTATGCCTTGGTGGGGTTGGCTGATTATCGGCATCGTGGCGCTTCTCATCGGTGTCGTGGTATTCTTGTTCTTCTTCGGACGCAAGCTGCAGAGAAAGCAGGCGGACGCCGAGAAGCAGATGGAAGCGATGAAGCAGCAGGTGTCGATCCTGGTGATTGACAAGCAGAAAAAGAAGATGATCGAATCCGGACTGCCGGAGCAGGTGATCAATGAGACGCCGAAGTACTCCCGCAGGATGAAGGTGCCGGTCGTCAAGGCGAAAATCGGTCCGAGAGTCATGAACCTGATCGCGGACGCGCAGGTTTTCGAAATCCTGCCGGTCAAGAAAACCTGTACGGTGATGATCAGCGGCATTTATATCACGGAGCTGAAATCGGTGCGCGGCGGTTCGGTGCCGAAGCTTCCGGAAAAGAAGGGCTTTATGGCCAGAATGAAGGAAAAAGCCGCCGGAATGATGAAAAAGAAACAGTAATCCGAATTGATTTGGATTTTGCAGTGATCTTTACGGCTGCCGGTTTCATGAATCCCTCATGAAAAGGCAGCCCTTTCTAAAACAGGACGGGCAGAAAGATGAAAAACATTTACGAGGATCTCAGCAGAGAAGAACTGCAGAAGGAACACGAAAAACTGGAGAAGCAGTATCGGGACTATCAGGCGCTGGGGCTGAAGCTGGACATCTCGCGCGGGAAACCGTCGCCGGAGCAGCTGGAGCTCTCGATGCCGATTCTCGATACCCTGCATTCGGAAGTGGATTACCTGTCGGAGGACGGCTTCGACACGCGAAACTACGGCGCGCTCACAGGCATCCCGGAAGCGAAGCGCCTGATGGCGGACGTCATGGAGACCCGCCCGGAGAACGTCATTATTTTCTGCGATTCGAGCCTGAATATCATGTTCGACCTCGTGACGAAGAACATGACGCATGGCGTGATGGGCTCGAAGCCCTGGTATCAGCTGCCGGAAGTCAAGTTCCTCTGCCCGGTGCCCGGATATGACCGGCACTTCGCGATTACGGAGTACTTCGGCATCAAGATGATCAACATCCCGATGCTGGAGGACGGCCCCGACATGGACCTTGTCGAGAAATATGTATCCGAGGATCCGCTCGTGAAGGGCATCTGGTGCGTTCCGAAGTACAGCAATCCCACGGGAACGGTCTATTCCGAGGAAACCTGCTTCCGCTTCGCAAGGCTGAAGCCGGCGGCCGAGGATTTCCGCATCTACTGGGACAACGCCTATAACGTGCATCATCTGGACATCAGCCGTCCGCGCGTCATACCGGAGCTGATCGAGGAGTGCCGCATCGCCGGCAATCCGGATATGGTTTACAAATTCGGCTCCTTCAGCAAGATTTCCTTCCCCGGAAGCTCGATTGCGGCGCTCGCGACTTCGCCCGGAAATATCCGGGACGTTGTGAGCCAGATGCAGATCCAGACGATCGGCCACAACAAGATCAACCAGCTCCGCCACGCCCGCTTCTTCGTGGACCATATCGGCGTCATGAACCATATGCGCCGGCACGCCGCCATTCTGCGGCCGAAGTTCGAGGCGGTGCAGGAGGTGCTGAACAAGGAGCTCGGCGGCACGGGACTTGCGCGCTGGACCGACCCGGAGGGCGGCTATTTCGTCTCCTTCGATACGCTTCCCGGCTGCGCGAAGCAGGTGGTGAAGAAGATGAAGGAGGCCGGCGTCGTCATGACCGGCGCGGGCGCGACCTTCCCCTACGGAATCGACCCTGAGGACAGCAACATCCGGATTGCGCCGTCGTTCGCGGAGCTTTCCGAAATCCGTCAGGCGCTGGAAATCTTCGGATGTGTCGTGAAACTCGTCAGTGTGGAAAAAGAACTGGAAAAAACCGATCGGAGTAAATGATTTATGCCGGAAGACAACAATAAAAACAATCAGGACGAATACGAAAAGGTCTGCTACGTCTGCCGCAGGTCCGAGTCCAAGGCCGGACCGATGGTGCGGATGCCGGGCGGAATCTGCATGTGCCAGGACTGCCTGCAGAAGAGCTTTGACGCCGCGATTACGCTGACCGGCGGGGATTTCTCGAAGCTGATGCCGGGACAGGAGCTTCCGCCGGAGCTGATGCAGCAATACGGCGTGCCGGCGCAGAAGACGGAGAAAGGCAAGGATACGGAAGGCACGGAGGAAGAGAAGAGCGCCGCAAACGGCCCTTCGCAGAATCCGGGCATGATGAATTCCCCCTTCGGCTTCTCCATGGTTATGACGCCCGAGGAAATCCAGTCGATGCTCGGACGGCGGCCGATGCCGAAATCCGTGAAAAAAGCGGAGAACTCCGAGGCGCCGAAGATCGATATGAAAAAGATGCCGGCGCCGCACCGGATCGCGGAGATGCTCTCGGAATACGTGGTCGGACAGGACCACGCGAAGAAGGCGATTTCCGTGGCCGTCTACAATCACTACAAGCGCCTCGCGAACGGCGACCAGGACGTGGAAATCGAGAAGTCCAACATGCTGATGATCGGACCCACGGGCTCCGGAAAGACGTTCCTTGTGAAGACGCTCGCGCGGCTTCTTGACGTGCCGCTTGCGATCGCGGATGCGACGGCACTGACGGAAGCGGGCTATATCGGCGACGATATCGAGTCGGTCGTGACCAAGCTTCTTGCCGCGGCGGACAACGACGTGGCGCGCGCGGAGCAGGGCATTATCTATATCGATGAAATCGACAAGCTTGCGAGAAAGCGCAACGCGACCCAGCGTGACGTATCGGGCGAATCGGTGCAGCAGGGGCTTTTAAAGCTCCTGGAGGGCGCCGAAATCGAGGTGCCGGTCGGCGCGAATTCGAAAAACGCGATGGTTCCTCTTGAAACCGTCAATACGAAGAACATCCTCTTCATCTGCGGCGGCGCCTTCCCGGACCTTGAGGACATCATCAAGGAGCGGCTGAACGAGAAGTCCTCGATGGGCTTCGGCTCCCAGCTGAAGGACCATTATGAAAAGGAAAAGGACATCCTGAAGTATGTGGAGACCGAGGACATCCGGAAATTCGGCATGATTCCGGAATTCATCGGTAGACTTCCTGTGATCTTCACGCTGACCCCGATGGATAAGGATATGCTGATCCGGGTGCTGAAGGAGCCGAAGAACGCGATTATCAAGCAGTACCGGAAGCTTCTTGAAATGGACGAGGTGAAGCTGGACTTCACGGAGGACGCCTACGTAGCGATCGCCGAGAAGGCCCTGAAGCGCGATACCGGCGCGAGAGCGCTGCGCTCCGTGATTGAAGGCTTCATGCTGGACATCATGTTCGAGATTCCGAAGGACCCGAATATCGGAAGCGTTACGATCACGAAGGAATACATTGAAGGCACGGGCGGACCGCGGATCGAGATGCGTCAGGCCATGCTGGGCGCGAAATAAATCGAAAAATGTAAACATCATCCTCCTTGACAAGAGGATGTGAATCAGGTAAGATGGTGCTGTGAAATCGATTTCACAGCACTTTTACCATATGAAGGAGAAATGAGCATGCATCATCTGGTTATCCATCCCGACGTGAAGGGAGCACGAATCGAAAAAGAAGTCTACGGCAATTTCTCGGAGCACCTCGGACGCTGCATCTACGGCGGTGTTTACGTGGGTGAAAATTCCGATATCCCGAACGTGAACGGGATGCGGAAGGATGTGGTCGAGGCGCTGAAGGAAATGAAGCTCCCGGTGCTTCGCTGGCCGGGCGGCTGCTTTGCCGATGAGTACCACTGGAAGGACGGCATCGGTCCGAAGGAAGAGCGCAAGAAAATGATCAACACCCACTGGGGCGGCGTCGTGGAGGACAACAGCTTCGGCACGCACGAGTTCTTTGAGCTCTGCCGCCAGATCGGCTGCGAGCCCTACATCAACGGCAATGTGGGCTCAGGCTCCGTGCAGGAGATGAACGAGTGGATCGAGTATATGACCTTTGACGGACTTTCTCCGATGGCATCCCTTCGCGAGAAGAACGGACAGAAGGAGCCGTGGAAGCTGAAATATTTCGCGGTCGGCAATGAAAACTGGGGCTGCGGCGGCAATATGCGTCCGGAATTTTACGCGGACCAGTTCC
>CAMPAR010000079.1 GCA_946632055.1 uncultured Lachnospiraceae bacterium | reverse complement strand
GGATCATCGAGCGGATGATCCTGTTCGGACGGAAAATCAAACGGGTTTCGAAAAAAGACTTGAAAAAAACAGAAGAATAGTTTACAATATCACAGTGCACTTTTTGGCATGGATGAATTTTAGGAGGACTTAGTATGCAGGCAGGTGAAATCAGAAACGGCAATACATTCGAACTGGAAGGAAATGTCTATCAGGTCATCGAGTTCCAGCACGTAAAACCGGGAAAGGGCGCTGCATTTGTTCGCACAAAACTGAAAAATGTCATCAGCGGCGGTGTCGTTGAAAAAACCTTCCGTCCGACGGAAAAGCTGGAAGAGGCTTTTGTCGAGCGCACGGATATGACATATTCCTATAATGACGGTGATCTGTATTACTTCATGGACAACGAGACCTACGAGCAGCTTCCGGTCGGCAAGGACATTGTCGGCGATTCGCTGAAGTTCGTCAAGGAAAACGAAGTCTGCAAGATCTGCTCTTACAAGGGCAATGTATTCTCGGTGGAACCGCCGACCTTCGTAGAGCTTGCGATTATCGATACCGAGCCCGGCTTCAAGGGCGACACCCAGACCGGTGCGACGAAGCCCGCGACCGTTGAGACCGGCGCCGTGGTTTCCGTTCCGCTTTTCGTGGATCAGGGCGAAGTGATCAAGATCGATACCCGTACGGGCGAATATCTGTCACGCGTGAAATAACCCCGCGTTTTCAAACAATCTGATCTTTTCCGGACTGCGGCAGAAGATGCCGGCAGTCCGGGGATTTTAAGCGTCTGTAGCTCAGTGGATAGAGCACCGGCCTCCGGAGCCGGGTGCGGAGGTTCGATTCCTCTCAGACGCATTTTCCATTTACAGTACCCTTCTTTACGATGAGTGAAGGAGGACAGTTCAAAGTGACATTCGAAACATTTCTTGACACGGTCAAAGAAGCAGTCGATTCGGAATTCTCCGACGGAACCACACTGAAGTACAAAAAAATCACGAAGAACAACGGCGTCGAGGTGACCGGCGCTTTTCTCGAACGCCCGGACGCGCCGGGACGCTATCAGCTTCTGTATATGGAGCAGGTTTTCTGCGCTTTAGGAGAGGAGCCGGACCCCGCCGCGGCGGTGCGCCTCATACTGGACTGCCTCGATACGGAAGTGCCGAAGGAGGTGGGGAGCCTGTCCATGGCGAGCTGGGACGAGGTGAAGGACCGGGTCATTCTCCGGCTCGTCGGGAGGGAGAAAAACCGGGAGCGTCTCGAATCTCTGGTGTATGAGGAGGTGCTGGACATGGCGGCCGTTGCTTGCATCCTGTTTGACGGAAGAACCGTCGGAAGAGGCATTACCGAGATTTCGCGCGGCATGCTGGAAGGCTGGAAGACGGACCGGGAGACCGTTCTTTCAGCCGCCCGGGAAAATACGCCGCGCCTTCTGCCGGAGACACTGAAAACGCTGCGGGAGGCGGCGATGATTCAGGCGGAGGAGGACGGAATGGACAGCCTCTATGTGCTGTCGAATACCAGCACCTTCTGCGGCGCGGCGGCGATCCTGTATTCCGGGAAAATGCGCGGACTTGCCGAAAAATACGGAAAGGACATCCTGATCCTGCCGACCTCAATTCATGAGACGATCCTTGTGCCGGAGGGAAGCTTTGACGTGGGATTCTTAAGGAAAGCCCTGGAGAGCGTGAACGCGGCGGATGTTCCGAAGGAAGACGTGCTGACGGATTCCGTCTACCGGTACCGGCGCTCTGACGGGGAAATCACGATCGTCTGAAGTCGCCCCTGATCTTTCATACGGCGGCGGACGCCGCGGCTTTTACGAAGCGGCGGAAGATTGACAAAGAACGCGTTCTGTAGTAAAATACCTTCCGTATGAGCTTTTCGGATTTGGCCGACTGGCGGCGCTGAAAAGGAAGCGGAAAGGAATCATTTCGAATGCGTAGAAGAAACCGTTTTACACGGGTTTATTTTAAATATCTGACGGTACTGGTGATCGGACTGATGGTGGTGCTTGGCGTGGTGCTTTTTGCCAAGACCCGCGGCACGGGAGAGGAAACGCTTCCGGAAAGCGAGAGCGCCGAGAGCAGTTCTGCGGAGGACAGCAGCACCGAATCCGTGGAGTCCACGGATCTTTCGACGACGGAGGAGCCGACCGAACCGACGATTTCCGCGGTGGATTCGATGAAGGTCACGGAGCTCATCGCCCGGTACTATCAGGCCAAAGTCGACGACAATGTGGCGGAGCTGAATTACATCGTGGATTCCGACACGGATTACAATGACGCCCAGGTGCTCTCCGAAGCGCAGTTCGTCGACCGCTATGATGACTTCAACACCTATGTGATGAAGGGCGCGGACGACAGCAGCTACATCGTCTACGTCAAATACAATATTTTCTTCAAGGGAATTTCCACCGGCGCCTCGTCGCTGAATCATTTCTATGTCATTCACAGGGACGACGATACGATGGTGATCTATGACCGGCCGCTCAGTGCGGAGCAGCAGAAGGTTATGACGGAAACGGAAAATTCTCCGGAGATTGTGCGCCTGAAAGCCCAGGTCGAAGAGGAGCTTGCGGCCGCCTGCGAGGCGAATACGGATCTGAAGTATCTGATGGCGAAGCTGAACCACACGACCGTGGAGGAGATGTCAGGCAGCACGGCGGCGACGGAAACGGAGAGCGCTTCCGCCGAGGAAACGGAACCTGCATCGGAGAGCGTCGAAGACAGCAGCGCGTCCGGCGAGAGTACGGAGTCGGAAAGCGCCTCGGAAGGCAGCTCTTCGGAAAGCGCCTCGGAAGGCAACTCTTCGGAAAGCGCCTCGGAAGGCTGCTCTTCGGAAAGCGCTGACGCGGAAAGCACAGAGGCAGGCAGTACGGATGCGGAAAGCACGGATACGTCCGCTTCAGAATAATGAATCAGGCCGGTGTTCAGGATGCCGGCCTTTTTCTCATGATATCAGGAGCGAGGGAGCCCGCAGTGCGGAGCGCTCCGGAGATCATTTTTAACCCAACAGAAGGAGGAAGAAATGGCAAAGTATGTCATGGCGCTCGACGCCGGAACCACGTCGAACCGCTGCATCCTTTTCGATGAAAAAGGCCAGATCCAGAGCGTGGTGCAGAAGGAATTCACCCAGTATTTCCCGGAGCCGGGGCTTGTGGAGCACGACGCCAATGAAATCTGGCTGACCCAGTACGCGGTCGCGGCCGAAGCGCTGTCAAAAGTGAACGCGACAGCCGCCGACATTGCCGCGATCGGCATCACGAACCAGCGTGAAACCACGATCATCTGGGACCGGCATACGGGAGAGCCGATCTCGCGGGCGATCGTGTGGCAGGACCGCCGGACCGCGCCGATCACGGACAAAATGATTGCGGACGGGCTGACGGACATGATCCGCGCGAAAACCGGACTGATCATCGACCCGTATTTTTCCGCGACCAAGATCAAATGGATCCTGGATCATGTGGAAGGCGCGCGTGAAAAGGCCGAAAACGGCGACCTGATGTTCGGAACCGTCGAAACCTGGCTGATTTACCGTCTGACCGGCGGAAAGGTGCATGTCACGGATTACTCGAACGCCTCGAGGACAATGCTCTTCAATATTACGGATCTTTGCTGGGATCAGGAAATCCTCCGTCTCCTGGATATTCCGGAAAGCATGCTCCCGGAAGTGAAGCCGAGTTCCTGCATTTACGGGGAAACGGAACCGGAGCTCTTCGGGAAGGCGATTCCGATTGCCGGCGCGGCCGGCGACCAGCAGGCTGCGCTCTTCGGGCAAACCTGCTTTGCGCCGGGAAACGTCAAGAATACCTACGGAACCGGATGCTTCCTCCTCATGACGACCGGAGAGAAGCCGGTCTTCTCGGACAACGGACTTCTCACGACGATTGCCTGGGGACTGGACGGAAAGGTGACCTACGCTTTAGAGGGTTCGATTTTTGTGGCGGGCTCGGCGATCCAGTGGCTGAGGGACGAACTGAGAGTCATTGAATCCGCGGGCGACTCCGAGTATTTCGCCGGAAAGGTGCAGGATACGAACGGCTGCTACGTGGTGCCGGCGTTCACCGGCCTCGGCGCGCCGTACTGGGATCCGTACGCGCGCGGCGCGATCGTGGGCCTTACGCGCGGCGTGAACCGCTATCACATCATCCGGGCGACGCTCGAGTCGCTGGCCTTCCAGACCTACGACGTCCTGAAGGCCATGGAGAAGGACGCCGGCATGCCGATCACCTCGATGAAGGTCGACGGCGGCGCCTCCGCGAACAATCTGCTGATGCAGTTCCAGGCCGATATGCTCGGGCAGCCGGTGACGCGGCCGGCCTGCGTGGAGACGACGGCCATGGGCGCGGCGTATCTGGCGGGACTTGCGGTCGGCTATTACAAGTCCCTGAATGATATCGTGAAAAACTGGAAATTCGGCGCGCTCTTTGCGCCGACGATGACCGATCATGAACGGCATCAGATTCTGAAGGGCTGGCACCGTGCCGTGGAGCGTGCGCGGGGCTGGGCGGAATCCGAGCAGGAAGAATAAAGAAAGCAGGAAACGGGAATGGTTTATGATGCAATTATCATCGGCGCCGGTGTAACCGGGTCGGCCGTGGCGCGCTACCTCATGCGTTACCGCGCGAAGGTGCTGGTTGTGGAGCGCGCATCGGATGTCTGTGAAGGCACCTCCAAGGCGAATTCCGCCATTGTTCACGCGGGCTTTGACGCGGAGACGGGTTCTCTCATGGCAAAATACAATGTACAGGGCAGCGAGATGATGGAAGCGCTTTCGAAGGAGCTGGATTTTGCCTATGACCGCTGCGGAAGCCTCGTCGTGTGCCTTTCGGAGGAGGATCTGCCGAAGCTGCAGGCCCTGTACGAGAACGGCGTGAAAAACGGCGTGAGGGACCTCCGGATCATCGGAAGGGAAGAACTCCTCGAGATGGAGCCGAATATTTCAGATAACGCCGTGGCGGCGCTTTACGCCCCGACCGGCGCCATCGTCTGCCCCTTTGAACTCACGATTTCCCTTGCGGAAAACGCCGCGGTGAACGGCGCCGAATTCCGCTTCAATACCGAAGTCCGGGAAATTAAGGAAAACGCGGGCGGCGGCTTCACGGTGAAGACCTCGGAAGGCGATTTTGAGACGAGAGCCGTTGTGAACGCGGCCGGCGTTTATGCGGACATTTTCCACAATCAGATCGCGGAACCGAAGATTCATATTACGCCGAGAAAGGGCGAATACCTGCTTCTCGATCATACGGCTTACGGTCACGTGACCCATACCATTTTCCAGCTGCCGGGCCAGTACGGCAAAGGCGTGCTGGTATCGCCGACCGTGCATAAGAATATCCTGGTCGGTCCGACGGCGAACGACATTGACAATCCGGAAGGCGTGAACACGACGGCGGCGGGACTCGCGGAAGTCATGGAGAAATCCGCGCTGGCGGTAAAGAATGTTCCGACCCGCCAGACGATCACTTCCTTCGCGGGACTGCGCGCCCACGAGGACGGACACGAATTCGTCATCGGAGAAGCCGAGGGCCATCCGGGCTTCTTTGACTGCGCGGGCATCGAGTCTCCGGGACTTTCCTCCGCGCCGGCGATCGGCGAGGTGGTGTCCGATATGATCGCTCAGCGGCTCGGTCTTTCCGAAAACAAAGATTTCACAGGAAAGCGGAAGGGCATCGTAAAGGCTGCGGAGCTGTCCGTTTCCGAACGCAATGAGCTGATCCGCAGAGAACCTGCCTACGGGCAGATCATCTGCCGCTGCGAGAGCGTTTCGGAGGGTGAAATCCTTGATGCGATCCGCCGTCCCTTAGGGGCGACGACGCTCGACGGCGTGAAGCGGCGGGTGCGCGCCGGCATGGGACGCTGCCAGGCCGGGTTCTGCTCCCCGCGCGTCATGGAAATTCTCGCGCGCGAGCTTCACAGGGATCTTTCTGAAATTACCAAAAAGGGTCCGGATTCGCCGATCATTGTCGGAACGGCGAAGGACACGATTGAATGAGGGAGGGACGCATGGAAAAAGTGAATATCGTCATTGTCGGCGGCGGCCCTGCCGGACTCGCGGCTGCGGCAGCGGCCTATGATGCGGGAGAACGCAGCATTCTGATCCTCGAGCGCGACAATATGCTCGGCGGCATCCTGAATCAGTGCATTCATAACGGCTTCGGTCTGCATACCTTCAAGGAGGAGCTGACCGGTCCTGAATACGCCAGACGCTTTGAAGAACAGGTGGAAGAGCGGGGCATTGCCTGCAAGCTGAATACCATGGTCATGGACATCTCGCCCGAGAAGGTCGTGACTGCCATGAACCGCACGGACGGCATGTTTGAAATCGAAGCGAAGGCCATCGTGCTTGCGATGGGCTGCCGGGAGCGTTCCCGCGGCGCGCTCAATATCCCCGGATACCGTCCGGCGGGCATTTACTCGGCCGGTACCGCGCAGCGTCTCGTCAATATCGAGGGCTACATGCCCGGACGCGAGGTCGTGATCCTCGGCTCCGGCGATATCGGACTCATCATGGCGCGCCGCATGACGCTCGAAGGCGCGAAGGTCAAGGTTGTGGCGGAGCTCATGCCCTACAGCGGCGGACTTAAGCGGAATATCGTGCAGTGCCTCGACGACTTCGGCATCCCGCTGAAGCTGTCCCACACGGTCGTGGACATTGAAGGAAAGGACCGCGTGACTGGCGTGACGATCGCGGAGGTCGATTCGCACAACAAGCCGATTCCCGGCACCGAGGAGCACTACAGCTGCGATACGCTGCTGCTTTCCTGCGGCCTGCTGCCGGAAAACGAGCTGTCCCGCCAGGCGGGCGTGCAGCTTTCGCCGGTCACGAACGGACCGGTAGTGAACGAGAGCCTCGAGACCTCGATCCCGGGCGTTTTTGCCGCCGGAAACGTGCTTCATGTGCATGACCTCGTGGACTATGTTTCGGAGGAAGCGGCGTCCGCAGGACGGAATGCCGCGGCCTATGTGCGCGGCGAGCTTGCCGAGGACCGCAGCGGGGAGATTCCGCTCGAATTTGCCGGCGGTCCGCGCTATACGGTTCCGGCCGCGATTGATCCCGAGAAGATGAACGATACGCTGACGGTCCGTTTCCGTGTCGGTGCGGTGATGAAAAACCGCTTTGTCGACCTGTATCTCGATGACGAGCGCGTCCTGCACCGCCGCCGCCAGGTGATGGCGCCGGGCGAGATGGAAGAGCTCGTCCTGAAGAGGACGATGTTTGAAAAGCACGGCCCCGTGCAGAAAATCACGATCCGTGTGGAGGAGGCCTGACTATGGAAGAAAGAAATCTGATCTGCATCAACTGTCCGATGGGCTGTCCTTTAACCGTAACCCTGAATGACGCGGGCGAAGTGGTTTCCGTGACCGGGAATACCTGTCCGCGCGGAGAGGCCTACGGCCGCAAGGAAGTGACCAATCCGACGCGCATCGTCACCTCTTCCCTGCCGGTTTCCGGCGCGAAGGGACAGATCGCGATGGTTTCCGTCAAAACGGCTTCGGACATCCCGAAAGGCGCCATTTTCGACGTTGTGCGGGATATGAAGGGGCTTGTAGTGGAAGCGCCGGTCCATATCGGCGACGTGGTGAAGGCCGATATCGCCGGCACCGGCGTCGATCTTGTCGCGACGAGGGACGTGGAATAACAGAAGACCTGAAAAACGCCTTCCTCATGGGAAGACGTGTGAAATAAGGAATGCTTATGAAGATGAAGCCGATCATGCCCGCGGCACTCCTGATCCTGCTGCTGTGTCTTCCGGTGCTCTCATCCTGCAGAAAAGCGGTCGAAACCCCGGCGGCGGAAGGGTACTGGCAGGAGTGCATATACCTTGCAAGCGAAAGCAGCCAGCCGCTCGTGCTCCTGAAAACGGAGGACGGACAGGAGACGCCCTGTACCCTCTCGGGCCTCAGCGACGAGGACCGTAAAAAACTGGACGGATTCCAGACCGGAACCGTCATCCGGGTCCTGATAGACAGCGTCGAGGAAAGCTACCCCGAAAAAGCGGTAGTGCGCGAGATGGAGTTTGTCAGCGTCGGAAGACCAGAGGACGTGGACGAAACGCTGGTCAGACAGCTTCGGGGCATGGGCTACCTGATCATCATGAAGGGGAGCGCGACCGGCCTTCCGGAGTATGAATTCACGATCTCCTGGGGCCAGGAAGGCGAAAGCTCCTATGACAGCAAAAGCGGGAAGCTCGTGAGAACGGAAGGCAGCGAAGGCGTGCTTACCTTAAACGACGCGGAGCGGCGGAAGATCTGGACCATTCTCACCGGAATGGACTACGCGAAGTATCCGGCCGACTATGATCCGGACCCGGAGACGGAGTCCGACCCGCCGGAAGTGATTGAGCTCTCCGTGACGAGCGGAGGCGAAACGGCTTCGATCCGCTGCGCTGATGCCGCGGTTCGCCCGGAAACGCAGGAGAAGGACGCGGAGGATTTCCTGAACGGAATCCGGCAGATCACGGACCTCATAGAATCGACGGATGCGTGGATGGCGCTGTCAGACGCTAAGGAGGAAGGAAATTGATCATCCTGCTGTACGGGTTCTGGCTGATACTGAACGGGAAAATCACCCCGGAAATACTGATTACAGGCGCGGTGCTGACGGCAGCAATCGCGCTGTTTTCGCATCTTCTTTTCGGCTGGACGCCGAAGAAGGACCTGAGGAATGTAAGGAGGCTGCCCTATGCGGCGGCGTATCTTGCGGTGCTTCTCGTGGAGATCATCCGGGCGAACCTGGCGGTTGCGCGGCTGATTTTCAGAGGAGAGAAGAAGCTTTCGCCGGTCCTCGTGACCTTTGAAACCGACCTCAGGACAGACACGGCGCGCTACATTCTCGCGAATTCCATCACGCTGACGCCCGGAACCATCACGGTCGAAGCGGAGGGCAGCGTTTTTTCGGTGCACTGCCTCGCGGAAGAACTGCTGGATGCGAATATTTTTGTCCGGCTGCTGAAGAAAATGGAGGCTTAAATGACACTGGTATATCACTATACCCTGGCAGCGGTGATCGGGCTGCTCGCCGTGGCGATCTTTTTCGGCCTGGTGCGCACGATCCGCGGACCGCGGCGTCCGGACCGGATCATGGGCATCAATATGATCGGCTCGTTCACGACGGCGCTTCTTGCGGCGCTTTCGCTTTTCCTGTCGGAAAGCTGGCTCCTCGACGTGTGTCTTGTGTACTGCCTGATCAGCTTTCTCGCGGTCGTGATCTTAAGCAAGATCCACATCAGCGAGAGCGGGGACGAGAAGGGCGCAGAGGAGGAGAATTCGCTGTATGAGTGACCTGATTTTCTGGATCCTCGCGGTTCTCTGCTTCCTCGCGGGCTTTATCAGCATCGCCTTATCGGTGGCGGGAGTGTTCCGCTTCCGCTTTGTGCTGAACCGGATGCAGTCCGCCGCAATGATCGATACCTTCGGCCTCTTGTTCCTGGTGCTCGGTCTGATTCTGCTTTCAAGGGATATGGCCTACATCCCGAAGCTCATCCTGATCCTCGTCTTCCAGTGGATCGGCTCGCCGATCGCGTCGCACATGGTCGGGCGGATGGAGATCCGTACGGAAAAGAACCTTGCGGGGCATATGCGGCTCCACGATCTTCGAAAGAACGGCGCGGAAGAGGAGCACGCTTTGGATTCTCCGGACACGGAAAACCATGAGAAGTCCAGCGGTGAAATGTCAAGACCTGAATGAGTAAAAATTCGCATTATTTTGG
>CAMPAR010000078.1 GCA_946632055.1 uncultured Lachnospiraceae bacterium | reverse complement strand
GCTCCCGGTTGCATGAGAAATGCGTTTCCATGAAATTTTTTCATGAAAACGCATTCCGCGTGCCGCCTATTATACAATATCCTCTAGGAAAGTGCAACGCGGCATTCTTAAGATTTCCTTAAGAATGCCGCCTGCTTTTTTACACGTCATTTTTCCGAAGCGCTGATTCTCGATATGATCTTCAGACCGTCCGCGTCCTTTCCGGCGACCAGACTGTCTGACTGCACCAGAAGGCGTCGGTTTCCATACGGATTCTCAATGAAGCTCATCTGATGTTCGCCGTTCTCATCGGTATCAAAGGATTCGACGATCCAGGCGGGCCGTCCGTCTTCCACCTTGGAGTAGCCGTAGTATCGCGCGGCGGCGCCTTTTGCGTACTCGTCCTGCAGCTGATTCCGGGCTTTGATATACTCCGCATCCGCAGGAAGCGAGACGGTATACAGGGTATTCTTCGTCCGGACTTCAACCGTTCCGTCGTCTGTTTTCGTCATGATCCAGCCCGGGTTCGGCCGCAGGGAAAGCTCGAGCATGCGCCCCGTCGGAGACCGGAGCTCCCAGGAAACCGCCTTCCTGCCGAAAACATACGGTCCTGCGATCAGTCCTCCCGCCGTGAGAATCACGAGCGCTGCGGCAGCCGAAAGAAGGATCGCCCGGATCTTCCGTCTCCGTTTCTGAAGGAATTTCTCCTCTTTGTCCTCCGGAACCCAGTATTTCAGGGCTTTTCCTTTCCTGACAAGAATCCCCTTTGTTCCGGTTCGGTAGTCAAGATCCGCGGCGCCCGTCACCGTGGTCTCCCACTTTGTTCCGTCCTCCAGCAGAAATTCCAGCCTGTATCGTTCTCCGGTCGCGCCCATGGAAAGCGGCATCCCGGAGCGGTCTTTTGCCGCAAGCGGGCTTCCCATCGGATTAATGATCTGCGCGCTCCGGATTGTCAGAAGTTCTGCCCGACACCTGATGGTTTTCATCATCCTGTCCCTCCCTGTTAAAGAAATAACACTCTGATGTACTATAGATTCTATCGATATCGTAGCGCGTTTTTCCGGTATAATACAGACCGAACAAGCCGTCTTAAAGCCCGAAATCACCTTCGGATCAGAGACTTAGCGGGTTATATTCCTCCCGGTTTATTCAAATGCCAGCACGGCCCTGAGCTCCGGAGTATCCGTCGTGCGGTATTTTTCTGCCAGAACCGGTCCGCAGGAATTCGAACCGATGCCGCACATCTCGCCGTCGATGCAGAGCACCGTCGAGCCGCTCTCCTCGATTTCAAAGCTGTGCATCTTCTTCGTCAGCTCCTCCGCCGTGTAATGCGACGCGTTAAAGGAGAAATTCTCGCCGAAGACGTGCAGCGCGGCGCCTGTCGCGTTCGACACCGTCAGCTCTTCGCAGCCGTAATGCGAGCCGTTCTCCTGCGGCTTTAGGTAATCCTCGTGAAGCTCGGAAACCGTCGACTCGAAAGCGTCCTTGTAGCTTGCGCGGCGCTTATCGATATAGCTTTCAAAGGGTCCGTAGCCGAAGTAGGAAACCTTCTCGAAGTCGTTGTCAAGGAAGAGGCGCACGCCGAAGCGCGGCAGGAAGGGCAGCGTCCCGAGCTTCTTCGCCCGGACATCCATCAGGATTTCGCCGGTATCGGAGATCTCGTAGCACGCGGTCACGTCCAGGAACTTCTGCAGGAAGATCGCCGCCACGCCGAATTTCGCGGTCAGGACAAGCCTTCCGTCCTTTTCCTTCACGTCGGTCGAATAGCTTCTCACCGCCATCCGGTCATAGCCGGCCTTTTCCCATTCCAGGCGCTGCGAACGGTCGTTGTCCGTCGGCGCGCGCCAGATATTAATGGACATCGGTGCGTTAATATAGCTCTTGTTGTTGTTCACGAGCTTCGTGAACGCAGCCTTCGTCTTATCATATTCATAGCGGAAGCAGTCGCCCTCGATGACGAGCACCGTGCCAAGATCCGTGGCCTTCGGCGCCTTCTCGCTCTCGATATCCACGTCCACCGTCGCGACCGGCACGAGATACTGGTCGAAGCCGAATTCATCCGGCAGATAATCCGGGCAGTCCGTGAGGAGGTTCAGGTAACGGAACAGGACGCTCACGCGGTAGTCCTCCGGAATTTCCTCCGGAATCGTCACGGAAACGGTCTTGTGCGGCTTGCAGGAAAGATCCGCGAAGATGCCCTCGCCGATCGTTTCGCCGTCCCGGCGGATCTCATAGGCAATGCCGATGCGGCCCGCAAGATCCGTGAAGTCCAGCATATTGCGGAAGGTAAAGTTCTGTCCCTTGCCGGACACGAGGCGCACCGGACGCAGCACATTCCGAAGCTCGAGGAGCCCGGTATGCGGCGTGCGGTCGGGGTAAACGAGGCCGTCCATGCAGAAATTGCCGTCATTGTGGACATCTCCCCAGTCGCCGCCGTAGAAGTACTTGTCGCGGCCTTCGGGGGTCTTGCCCATATAGACGCTGTGATCGCACCACTCCCAGACGAAAGCGCCCGACAGTCTCGGATATTTGTAGATCAGCTCCCAGTAATCCTCGGCGTCTCCGGGGCCGTTGCCCATCGCGTGCGTATATTCGCAGAGGATCATCGGAACGTTCCGTTTGAAGCCGCCGCAGCGGGAAGCAAGGAACTTCATATGCTCGGCTTCGATGCCGTTCTTCGCGTAGTCCTCCATCTCGGAAAGCGGCGGATACATCCGCGAATACAGATCAATCGCCGAGAAGTCGTGGTCGACGCCCTTTCTCGGATAGCGCTTGTATTCAAAGGTGATCTTCTTGTCATCTTCAATAAAGCCGCCGGCGTGGATCGAGCCTTCATAATGGCAGAGACGCGAGGGATCGCGGTCTTTCACGAAATGGCTAGCCTTCTCAAAGTTTCCGCCGTAGCCGGCCTCGTTGCCGAGCGACCAAATCACGACCGAGGTCACGTTCTTGTCGCGCTCGACGTTCGCCTCCACGCGGTCGAGGATCGCGTCCGCGAAGTCCGGGTTGTCCGCGAGGATGTTGTAGCTTGTCATATAGCCACCGCCGTACAGCTCGACGCCGCCGTGAATCTCGATGTCCGTCTCGCCGATGACGTAGAGACCGACCTCGTCGCAGAGCTCGAGAAGCAGCGGAGAATTCGGATAGTGGCTGGTGCGGAGCGCATTGAAATTGTGCGCCTTGATCATATAGATATCCCGGACCATTTCCTCCATCGTCACCGCATAGCCGTTTTCGGGGCTCGAATCATGACGGTTCACGCCCTTGAATTTCACCGGCTCGCCGTTGATGGTCACGACGTCGTCCACCACCTCGATCTTCCGGAAGCCGACCTTCTTCGCGATCACCTCATTGCCGCCCTTCAGGACGAGGGTGTAAAGATAGGGATTCTCCGCGTTCCAGAGGATCGGATCGCGCAGCTTCAGGACCGGATTCTTATCCTCGCCCGACGCGACCTCATTGCCCTCGGCGTCATACAGCCAGGCATAGATCTTGACATTTCCGCGCACCTTGGTGTCGATGGACAGCGTCGCGCGGGAGAAGCTCTTGTTGAAGTCCTGATGCAGGAAGAAATCCTCGATGCGGTTCTTCGGACGCAGCAGAATGTAGACGTCGCGGAAAATTCCGCTCATGCGAAGCTTGTCCTGATCCTCGATGTAGGTGCCGTCCGACCACTGGTAGACGAGCACGACAAGGCGGTTCGGGCCCGGCTTCACGGCCTTCGTGATGTCGAACTCCGAGGGGCTGTGCGAGATCTGGCTGTAGCCGATGAACTCGCCGTTCACCCACACATAGTAGCAGGAATCCACGCCTTCAAAGACGAGGTGTTTGTCAAACTTGTCGTCGTCGAGCTCGAATTCGCGGATATAGACGCCGCAGGGATTGTCCTCCGGCACATAGGGCGGATCGAAGGGGATCGGGTAGCGGACGTTCGTGTAATTATTGCGTCCGTAGCCGTAAACCTGCCAGCAGCCCGGCACCGGAAGCACGTCGAAGCGGTCAAAATTGAAGTCGCGTTCGAAGAAGCCCTCGGGAAGCTCGCGGTCATTCTCGTAGTAGGAGAAGGCCCAGTCTCCGGAGAGGAAAACGGCGCGGTCCGAGATTTCCCGCGGATATTCCGCGAGTTCCCGGGTAGACGCCGGTACATAATAGGATCTTCTCGGCATCATGCCGACATGCAGCCTGTGAAGATCTTCGTGGTAGTGAGGTAAATTCATGATCAGCCTCCGTTTACTTTCACTTTATATTTTTTTACGGGCTTCCATTCGGCGCACCGTCTTTTCATTGAAGGGAGTGACATCATCCTTTCTGATCCTGTCATACCAGTGGAATTTTCTGTCCAGAATCACCACCAGGACAATGAAAATCACCGCTGCCGCAGCGGTTAAGGAAAAATCTTTCCAGGTGGTCTCGCTCGCGATCTTGCCGAAGCCGAGGCCCGAGCCGTAAAACGCCAGCATATTGTTCACGACGTGGAGCGCCGAGCCGGCCTCGATGCCCTTGGTGTAATGCGTCGTAATGCCCAGAGCGAGCGCGAGGATGCTAACGGCAAGGACGCCCGCAATCGAATACGGATGTCCGAGCGCGAACGGAATCACCTGCAGCAGAATCGCAAGCCAGGGGATCCGGAACCAGCCGCCGAGCGTCTGCATCAGGAAGCCCCGGAAGAGGTATTCCTCGGCGATGCACTGCAGCGGCCCGATCAGGGTGACCAGGATGAAGCCGGCCGCGCTGAAGCGGTTCTCTCCGGTTCTCCCGTCAATCACCATCAGAACAATCATCGGAACGACTGCCGCAAGCGCCGGAAGAAGGCTCTTTAAGAAGACGCCGAGACGGAATCCGCCCATCGAGGATCCGTACGAACTGAACGGACGGTCCTTCACGATTTTTGACGCAAGGAAAAGCGCAGGGATCATCGCTGCCACACTGCCGACGGTGGCAATCACGCCGCCTGCGCTGTATACATCAAAGCCGTCGTAAGCCTGGCCGAGCCCCTTGATCAGCTTCATCGCCGCGTCCCGGCTTCCGCTCGCAGCGGCGCCGAGTACGAGCACCAGAAGGCTCATCGGCATATAAAAGGCGCCGAACAGAAGGCCCGCAAGAAGCGGCTTGAACCATCTGTAGGCGATAAATCTTCTCGGATAGGTAATAAACCCGTGTTCCTGAATTTCTGCTTTTTTCATATTCCCCGGTATCCTTCTAATACATCCTATCTTATTATCATAGTATACCAACAGCCTTTTTTCAAGCGTTTTCTAATTATAGGGCCCGGAAGAAATTCACTAACAGCCCGATGCCGTAGGAGCTTAAATTGCAGCAGAGCGCCAGAAGAAAGGGCTTCCGGAAATCAAAGCCGCTCTTTTTCGCCGCGCGGTAAAGAAGCCCCTCCGCCGGAATCACGAGGATTTCAAGGAGGATTTCCACCGGCCAGCGAAGCGCGGGCCGAAGCAGCATGACTGTATAGACCAGCCCGACCACCAGGGGATTTGTGAGCACATTGACCAGCGAAACGATCAGGTATTCCATCCCGTACCGCTTCTTTCCGGCTGTTTTTTCAGTAAGATGCAGGAACAGCGCCGCCACGCAGAGCTCGATCCCGAGCGTCATAAGAAGAGAGATGACAAGGCCTTTTACAATCGCGAGGACAGACGAAGACACGGCATTCATTCCTTTCTTTCACGCTCGAGAAGCAGCACCGAGCCGAGAAGGAGCGCCAGGGAGAGCAGACTGAAAATCATGCCGATGATATTCCCCGAGGCCGGATTCTGCAGCCGGAACCACACCGGCAGGAAGCCGATGAAGAGCGCAAAGGTCAGAAGTCCGAAATTGAAGCCCGCAAGATGCGGGAAGCGGTCCACGAGAAGCTGCAGCGTGATCGGCATCGTCATATTGAAGAACAAGAGCGCGAGAAGCCCGAAGACCATGTGATCCGAGAAGAAGTAGCAGAGCGCCGCAAGCGCGAGCGATGCTACTACCGTGATCTTCCGCCCGATATGCGCCGCCAGAATTCCGCCGAGCATCTTTCCGCCGACGACCATGGCCGTCGCGAGAACGCCGATCGCGGTCCCCTGCTTCCAGGAAAAGCCGATCGACATCCCGACGTGCGAGCGCACGACGACGACGAGAAAACAGAGAACGGAGGCGAGAAAGGCGAAACCGGTAAAGGGCGTCTGCGCGGAAGGTTTTTCCGCTAGACCCGTGTTTTTGGGCGTCCCAGAGTCCTTTTTTTCGGCAAGCTCCTGTGCGAGACGCTTCCTTTCCGCGACGAACATTGAAAGGTACAGAATCATCGTCGCCAGCATGAAGGCAAAAAGAATCGCAAGAAGGCCGAGCCCGAAGCGGTTCCCGGGCGTCACTTTCCCGATGACCGTCCCGAGGAAGAGCCCCATGGCGCCTGGCGCGACAAAAATGCCGAGCGCCTGCCCCTTCAGCTTCTTCTGCCGGTCCTCATCGATCGTCCCGATTCCGCCGCCGACGTGGAAGAGCGCGTTCCCGAGCCCCAGAACCGCCGGGTGAAGAAGCGCCCCGAAAAAGGTCACAAAGACCCCCAGAACCGCCGTCAGGGCGGAGAGCGGAAGCATCCGGAACCGCCCCGTCGCTTCCGCCTGCTTTTCCCTTAAGAGATCGACCAGCGCCCCGAGCGGCATCTGCAGCGCAAAGGCGCAGAAATTGTAGATCAGGATATAGAGGTAAGCGTCCGGACGATGCAGGAAGACCGTGTACATCGCGAAGGCGCAGAGTCCGTCCTCCAGAAAGTGCATCAGGGAATAACTGAAGGTCAGCATCTTACTTGTTTTCCTTCTCTTGATTCTTCTTTTCCCGTTCCTTCTTCGAAACGACCTTGATAACAAGCCCCGTCACCAGGACGGCGATCACGAGAAGCGAAACGCCGATCACCACGAGCCCGAATGTGCTGTGAGTAAAATCGTAGAACGGATTGACAATAAGATCTCCTGTAAGTTTCATGACTTTCTCCTTTTCTTCCTACGGACAGTAAAAATAATCAGCAGTACAATTCCCGTCACGATCATGAGACCGAGGATAATTCCCCCGATCAGGATCACATAGGAAAAGATATTGTAGGATTTTTCATAGTAAGGCTCAATCCCCGGCTCGTAGACTTCATCGGCAAACGCCGTCACCGCATGCGCCGCCAGCATAAGAACGGTCATGAGGCCCGTCAGGACAGCTTTCCACTTTGTTTTCAGTTTCCTTTTCATGTCTGCACCTCCCGATGCTTTCCAAAGGCGCTCTTTCAGGCCTTCGGTCCTTTCTTTTCACGACGCTTTTTCTTCCGTACCTGAAACACGATCAGCAGCACGATGCCCGTCACCGCGCCGAGCGCTGCGATCACGATCAGGATCACCGGCAGGAAATCCAGAATCGTATATTCCAGCAGCTCCAGCGGCCCCGGCCCAATCGCATCCGCAAAAGCCGGAACGCCCGATAAAAGCAGAATCACCGCAGAAAGCGCCGTCATCAGAATTCCCTTATTGATGTTCATTTTCAATCCTCCTTTGGCTGTTTTTCCATACTTTTTTTCTTCCTGCGTACCAGGAACACGACGAGGAGCGCCGTGCCGGTGCAGATGATCAGTCCAAGCACTGAAAGTACGATCAGCGGCAAATAATCCGAAAGGCCACCTCTGACCTCTTCCTTCGGCCCCGGTGCAATATGATCCGCAAAGGCCGGAATGCTGACCAGACACGAAAGGAGCATGGCCTGAACCATAATAACCGCTTTTTTCATATGTTCCTCCTGCTGATGGTTTCTCTCTGTTTTCCCTTGACGAAACCACATTCATTATACTATACTTAAAAGTGTAAAGCAACCGTGGTACGAACATTTTTGACGGTCCGCCGACGCACTTTTTGAGAAGCATTTATTTCTGCCGGCGGCCTTCGGACTCCAGTACAATTATTACAGAAACGAGGTATATTTTTTATGAAAATCACAAACGACATCCTTTACGTCGGCGTCAACGACCACAAAATCGACCTTTTTGAGGGCCAGTATGACGTGCCGAACGGAATGGCTTATAACTCCTACGTCATTAAAGACTACAAAACTGCCGTCATGGATACAGTCGATCAGAATTTTACCCATGAATGGCTCGATAATCTTACGAAGGCGCTGGACGGCAAGGCGCCCGACTACCTGATCGTCCAGCACATGGAGCCCGATCACTCGGCAAATATCGCAAAGATCATGGATCTCTATCCGGAGCTTACGATCGTCAGCAACCAGAAATCCTTCCCGATGATGCAGAATTTCTTCGGCAAGGATTACGCCGACCGCCGCATCATGGTCAAGGACGGCGACGAGCTGCCGCTGGGGAAACATGTCCTGCACTTCGTCGCGGCGCCGATGGTGCACTGGCCGGAGGTTCTCTTCACCTACGACAGCTTCGACAAGGTGCTCTTCTCGGCCGACGGCTTCGGCAAGTTCGGCGCGCTCGACGTCGAGGAAGACTGGGCCTGCGAAGCCCGCCGCTACTACATCGGCATTGTCGGAAAATACGGCCAGCAGGTGCAGAACGTGCTGAAAAAGGCCGCCTCTCTCGACATTCAGAAAATCTGCCCGCTGCACGGCCCGGTGCTGACGGAAAACCTCGGCTACTATCTCGATCTCTACAATACCTGGTCCTCGTATGAGGTGGAGTCGGACGGCGTCGTCATCGCCTACACCTCGGTCTACGGACATACGAAGGAAGCCGTCCTGAAGCTGGCGGATCTTCTGAAGGCCCGCGGCTGCCCGGAGGTCGAGCTTCACGATCTCGCGAGGATGGATATGGCGGAGGCCGTCGAGGACGCGTTCCGCTACGGAAAGCTGGTCCTTGCGACCACGACCTACAACGCGGACATCTTCCCCTTCATGAGGAGCTTCATCGAGCACCTGACGGAGCGCAATTACCAGAAGCGCACGGTCGCCTTCATCGAAAACGGCTCCTGGGCGCCGATGGCCATGAAGGTGATGAAGGGCATGCTCGAGGGCCAGAAGAACCTCACCTTCACCGAAAACAACGTTCACATCAAATCCGCGCTGAACGACGACAGCAAAAAAGAGCTCGAAGCCCTGGCGGACGAGCTCTGCAAGGATTATGTGGCGGAAAATAATGAAACCGCGAACAAGAAGGATCTGACCGCGCTCTTTAAGATCGGCTACGGCCTCTACGTCGTAACTTCAAACGACGGCACGAAGGACAACGGCCTGATCGTCAATACCGTCTCGCAGGTCACGGACAATCCGAACCGGGTTGCTGTCTGCATCAACAAGCAGAACTATTCGCACCATGTGATCCAGAAGACCGGAAAGATGAACGTGAACTGCCTGTCTGTCGAGGCGCCCTTCAAGGTATTCGAGGACTTCGGCTTCCGCTCCGGCCGTTCCGTCGACAAGTTCGCCGGTCAGGAGGTGCTGCGAAGCGATAACGGCCTTGTCTTCCTTGACCGCTATATCAATGCCTTCATGTCCCTCGAGGTGGAGAATTACGTCGATCTCGGCACGCACGGCATGTTTATCTGCACGGTCTCGGAAGCCCGCGTCATGAGCGATAAGGAGACGATGACCTACACCTACTATCAGAAGAACGTCAAGCCGAAGCCCCAGACCGAAGGAAAGAAGGGCTGGGTCTGCAAGGTCTGCGGCTATATCTACGAAGGCGCTGAGCTCCCGGACGACTTCATCTGCCCGCTCTGCAAGCACGGCGCGGCGGACTTCGAACCGATCGGCTGACCGGCCATTCGGGGACAGGTTCC
>CAMPAR010000077.1 GCA_946632055.1 uncultured Lachnospiraceae bacterium | reverse complement strand
GTATCAAGCAGGGTGATGCCGTCGATCTGAAGATCGAAATACGGAGCCGAACGGAACTTGGACTCGTGGAACGCGCCGTTCTCGATGACCTCGGTATCCGGGGTGTATTCGGGGTCGGTGTCCACGTCAGCCTGGTAGGAATCCAGCTTCTTTCCGTCTACGGTGAAGGCAGCGGTGTCGAAAACCTCAACCTTGCCGGCTTCCATATCAGCCTTGACAGCGGCAATCTTGTCCGCGGTGCCGGCAGCGGCAGCCTTCTCATTGACGTCGGTCAGCTTTACGGAGCCGGTAGCGATAGTGCCGGTCCAGTCGGTGTCGATCGCCTTGCCGTCACGGATGCACTCGAGGCAGTAGGTGAAGTACGGAGCCCAGTCGATGCGGGAAGAAACGATAAAGGTGTTCGGAGCAACCGACTCGGTGGAGCCGTTGTAGGAAACGTTCGGAACACCGGCGTTCTCACAGGCCGTCGGAGCGCCCATGGAGTCCGCGTGCTGGGAGATCAGCTTGCAGCCGTTCTTGATCAGCGTGTTGGCGCCTTCCTTTTCAGCGGTCTCATCGTACCAGGAACCGGTGAAGGTGACTTCCATCGTAGCGGTCGGGCAGACCGAACGCGCGCCGAGGAAGAAGCTGGTGTAGCCCGAAATAACTTCCGCGTAGGTGAATGCGCCGACGTAGCCGATCTTGGCTTCTTCCGCGGTGAATTCACCGGCTTCGATCATCTCGTTCAGCTTCAGGCCTGCAGCGATGCCGGCAAGATAACGGCCCTGGAAGATCTCTGCGAACGCGTTGTGGTAGTTCGCGAGCTTCTCGGTATGAGCCTTGGTGCCGGTAGCGTGGCAGAACTGAACGTTCGGGTTTTCCTTGGCGGCCTGGATCATGTAGTCTTCATGACCGAAGGAATCCGCGAAGATGAAATTGCAGCCCTGATCGACAAGGTCCATCGCGGCGTCGTAGCACTCCTGACCTTCCGGGATGTTGGTCTTCAGGATCGGCTCGATGCCGAAAGCCTTGCAGGCTTCCTTCGCGCCGTTCAGGAAGTTGAGGTCATAGGTCGAGTTTTCGTCATGCAGGAAGATGAATCCGGCCTTGACGGTCGTGCCGGAGGCGCTGTTTTCGCCATCCTTGGCAGGCGTAGAGTTGCAGGCGGCCAGGCTGAGCACCATGGCGGCCGCAAGTACAAGAGCGAGTAACTTCTTCATTTTTCTCCTCCTCTATTGAGAATAAATGGTAATGTCGGAGGGAACCACCCCTCCGGAGATCTATTTCAAACCGGGACTACCCCCGGATTGAAAACAATTTTTATTCGCCGACGAAGCGGACGCCGGTCTCGGGATCCATGGACGCGACTCTTGCGAGGGATTCCACCCTGACGCCCATGCCGCGGATGAGTTCGCCGCCCGGCTGGAAGGCCTTTTCGACCGCGATTCCCGCGCCCACAAGCTCCGCGCCGGAGTCCCGGACGAGCTTGATGAGTCCCTGCAGCGCCGAGCCCATCGCAAGAAAATCGTCGATGATCAGCACACGGTCCTTTTCAGTGAGGAAGTCCTTCGATACGATAATATCATAGACCCTTCCGTGTGTGAACGACTCGACCTTGGAGGTCCAGACATCACCGGCGATATTTTTGGTTTTATTCTTTTTCGCAAAAACAACGGGGCAGCCGAACTCCTCGGCCGCGATGCACGCGATTCCGATGCCGGATGCCTCGATCGTGAGAATCTTATTTACGCCGCATCCTGCGTACAGACGGGCAAATTCCCGGCCCATCTCGCGGAACAGGGCGATATCCATCTGATGATTCAGGAAGCTGTCCACCTTGAGGACGCCCCCTTCGCGGACAATGCCGTCTTTTCTGATCCGATCTTCCAGAAGCTTCATGGCTACACCTCTTTCACACTCAATACCTTTTATTATAATGGTTTGGAATCGTTTTTCAATTCACTTTTCTATACAATAAACCGGGGAAAACGAAAGGTTTTTGGGCAAATTCACAAAATGGACACAAATGCCGCGAAATCCTTTTCGGGAGAAGGGAAGGCACGGGCTTGAAAAAGACGGGGAAGTAAGGTATGATACAGTTGATATTAATCGAAAAGGAGACCAATCGTCCTATGAAACTTGCAATCGGCAACGACCATACCGCACTGGAACTGAAAAAAGAAGTGATGGCTCATCTCGAGGAGAAGGGCTATGAGCTGATCGACTACGGTACCTACACATCAGACCGCTGTGACTACCCGGTTTACGGCGAGAAGGTCGCGCGCGCTGTCGTTTCGGGAGAAGCGGATCTTGGCATCCTGATCTGCGGCACCGGCGTCGGCATTTCGCTCGCGGCCAATAAAGTGCACGGCATCCGCGCGGTCGTCTGCTCCGAGCCGTATTCGGCGGCACTCGCGCGCCGCCACAACAACGCCAATATCGTTGCCTTCGGCGCACGCGTCGTGGGACCGGAGCTGGCCAAAATGATCGTGGATTCCTTCCTGGACGCCGAGTTCGAGGGCGGAAGGCATGCGGAGCGCGTCAACATGATCATGGATATCGAGAAGCGGGGTTAAGAAGCGATGCTGATCCTGCGGCCCATTCCCCATGAGACAATCTGGGGCGGAGATAAACTGAAACCCTACACGGAGGAGAAGCTTCCGAAAATCGGGCATCTGTATTCGCTTTTTGACGATGAGAAGGGCAGTTCCAATCTCATCCTGAACGGCCCGGAAAAAGGAAAGCGCTTCCATGAATTCTTCCTGGAAAACCGGGAAAAATACGGCCTGCAGAGCTTTTCGCACTTCCCGCTTGTGATTGCGCTTGTCGAAGCGAAGGAGTCGCTCTCGATCCAGGTGCATCCGGATGACGAATGCGCGAGAGCACTTGAAGGTGCTGCCTGGGGCAAAAATGAATCCTGGTACTTCCTCGACCCGCCCTCGTCCGGCAGCATTTACTGCGGCTGCAGCGCGAAAAGCACGGAGGAAGTGCGGGAACTCGTCGCCGCGGACCGCATTGAAGACGTGACGGCGCTCCTTCCCGTCGAGACCGGCGATTACGTCTATGTCCCGGCCGGAACGCTTCACGCGATGCGGGAGGGCTCGCTTGTCTATGAAATCGAGGAAAATTCCGAGTACACCTACCGCTTCTATGATTTCAAGCGAAAAGACGCGGCCGGAAACTTAAGGGAGCTTCATGTGGAGAAGGCGCTTCAGGCGCTGAAGACCGGGAACCGTCCGGCGGCCGCGCGCTATGAGGACGCGCCGGAAGGCATTCGGGAAAGGATGTATACGACGAAGCTTCTTCAAGGCCTGGACGCTTACCGAAACGAGTCCGAAATGCTTGAAGTTGTGACGATTCTGGATCCGTCGGCGGATGTTACGCTCGAGGGTGTGCGGATGCGGATGGGGACCTCGGCGGTCCTGCTTCCCGGAGAAGAGATGCCGCTTTGCGGCTGCCGGGCGATGACAGCGCGGCCGCGGGGCTGATTTACATAAGGAGAAAATCATGAAAATCTGCGTATTCGGTTCCGTGAACCGGGACCTTGTCTATCAGGTGCCGCATCTGCCGGTGCGTTCGGAAACGCTGATGTCTTCGCATTATCAGGAGAATTTCGGCGGCAAGGGCTTCAATCAGGGGCTTGCTGTGGCCAGAGCCGGCGTGCCGATGGCCTTCGCCGGGAAGATCGGGACGGACGGGAGTTCGCTTTTCGAAGTCCTGAAGGACGAGCCCTGCATGGACACCCGGCACCTTCTCGTCGATCCCGAGGTGCCGACAGGAAACGCGATGATGGCCGTCTGCCCCGACGGCACGAATACCAGCATCCTCTACGCCGGCGCGAACGGCAGCGTTACGGAGGAGGATATCGACCGGGTGCTGTCGGACTACACGGCGGGCGACATTCTGGTCACCCAGAATGAAACCAGCAATCTCGCCTACCTTCTTCGCGCCTGCCATGAGAAGGGCATCCTCGTCGCGCTGACTCCGGCGCCCTTCTACGACTGGCTGAGGGAGCTCCCGGAAATTCAGTATGTTCACTGGCTGCTTCTCAATGATTTCGAAGGCGCGAAGCTCACGGGACTGGAGCCCGGAGAAGACAATCCGCCGGAAAAAATCGTAAAAGCGCTCCGGGAAAAATATCCGGAAACCGTGATTATTATGACGCTCGGTGAAGACGGAAGCCTCTGCTACGACGGAAAAAACATCATCCGCCAGAAGGCCTATAAGGTGAACGCGATCGATACGACCGGCGCCGGGGACACCTTCGCCGGAAACTTCATCGCCGGCCTCTGCCGGGGGCTTTCGGTTCCGGAAGCCATGGACCTCGGCTCGCGCGCTTCCGCGATCTGCTGCACCCGCCTCGGCGCGGTTCCGTCGATTCCGAGGATCGAAGAGACCGAAAACTACGACGCCTGGCTGGACTGAAACTAACTATACTGAAAAAAGGAAACCTGAAACCATATGCACAATCGATTAGACCAGACACTCACGATCAACGCCTCACACTGTGACCACACGGGAAGCCTCTCGCTCCCCGCGTGTTCGGAACTCTTCATGGACGCCGCCACGCTTCACGCGGAGCAGATCGACGTCGGCATGAAGAAAATGATGCAGTCGGACCTTTTCTGGATTACGGCAAAGGTCATGGTGGAGCTCGTGAAGCGGCCGGAAATGATGGAGAAAGTGACGCTCTCGACTTGGCCGATGCCGCCGGAGCGCGTGCGCTGCGACCGTGAATACAGCATCACGCAGGGAAACGATCTGATCGCCCGCGGAAAGACCGAATGGGCCGTGATGAACATGAAGATCCAGCGGATCGTCCCGCCGGAGAGCGTGTTCCCGGAAGGAATCGAGTACACGGAAGCGGACATTTTCCCGGAGGCCTTCAGCCGTTTTGACCGGAACTTTGCCGAAGCGGAGGAGTTCGGAAAGCATAAAATCGTCTCGACCGATCTTGACCTCGGCGGTCACATGAACCACGTCGCCTATATCCGGGCTTTATTCGGCTGCTTTACGTCAAAGGAGCTCGACACATCCGGCTTTTCCTTCCTCGAGGGGCATTACGCCGCCCAGAGCTACGAGGGGGATACGCTGACCTTCCTGAAGAAGCCGGCAGAAGGCGGGGGCATCCTCGTTTCCGCGGTGAATTCGGCCGGAAAGGCCGCCTTCTACGCAAGGCTGAAGTAAGCGTGAACAAGGTGAACGAAGTCAATGAGCCGTCCCCGGTGCATGCGCCCGGGAGCCTGTAAGAGGCGAGCTTCATCATGGCCGGCGCCTGGAAGGAAAAGGTCTGAAGGAAAAGGAAAGGAAGATTATGGATCAGTTCATTAAAGCGAAAGTGAATAAAACCATCTCGGTCCTCGCGGAGGACATGGTCGGGACCGTATGCGAAATTCCGGAGATGGAAATGCTGCCCTGGGCGTACAAAAAGCCGCAGGAGCTTCCGGGCGCGGACGCCGCCTGGCAGCCCTTCCGGCGCCACGACCGGGTTCACGGAAAGGACGCGCACTTCTGGTTCCGGACGACGGTCGAAGTGCCGGAGGATACGGAGAGTTCGGCGGATACGGAAGCTTCCTCGCAGGTTCTTCTCCGCCTGACGACCGGCGCGGACGGGGACTGGGACGCGACGAATCCGCAGGGACTCCTCTACATTGACGGAGAGATTCGCTGCGGGCTCGATGTCAACCATCGGGAGTGCGTGCTGGAGCCCGGCAGAAAATACGACATTCTGATCTATTTCTATGTCGGAATGATCGAGACGCACATCGATGTTTTCCTCGATCTCGTGAAGAAAGACCTGCGCGTCGAGAAGCTGTACTACGACCTCAAGGTGCCGTATGACGCGGCGATGTGCTATCCGGAGACGGACTACAACCACATCCGGATTATCAAGTATCTGGAGGCGGCCTGCAACCGGATCGACCTTAGGAAGCGCGGAAGCCGGGCCTACTATGAAAGCCTGGAGGAGGCCGACCGCTTCCTCCGGGAAGAGTTCTACGGAAAGCAGTGCGGGGAATCGAAGGTGACGGTTGATTATGTCGGCCACACGCATATCGACGTCGCCTGGCTCTGGACGCTCGAGCAGACGAAGGAAAAGGTGCAGCGGACCTTCTCGACGGTCCTCGACCTCATGGACCGCTATCCGGAGTACATTTTCTTCTCCTCGCAGCCGCAGCTTTTTGCCTATCTCATGGAGGAGGAGCCGGCGCTGTACGAACGCGTGAAGCAGCGCGTTCTCGAGGGCCGCTTCGAGGTGGAGGGCGCGATGTGGCTTGAGGCGGACTGCAATCTGTCTTCCGGCGAATCGCTGGTGCGCCAGATCCAGCACGGCAAGCGCTTCATGAAGGAGGAGTTCGGCATCGATTCGCATATTCTGTGGCTGCCGGACGTCTTCGGCTACAGCGCCGCGCTGCCGCAGATCCTGCAGAAATCCGGCGTGAACCGCTTCGTGACCTCGAAGATCAGCTGGAACGAAACCGACAAGCTTCCCTACGACAGCTTCTACTGGCAGGGCGTGGACGGGACGGAGATCTTCACCTACTTCATGACCGCCCGCAATTACGATCCGAAGGCGGAGAGCGACAACGGCACCACCTACAACGGAGACGTGACGCCGGCGATGAATCTCGGCACCTGGGAGCGTTATCAGCAGAAGGAGTACAATGACGACGTCCTGGTGACCTACGGCTACGGAGACGGCGGCGGCGGCCCGACCGCGGAAATGCTCGAGCGGGAAAAGCGGCTTGAGTACGGAATTCCCGGACAGCCGAAGGCCCGCCTCACGAAGGCTTCGGATTTCCTGGACCGCGTGGAAGAAAATCTTCAGAAAAACGCCGAAATGATCCGCCGTATGCCGCGCTGGGTCGGCGAGCTGTATCTTGAAAAGCACCGCGGAACCTACACGAGCCAGGCGAAGAACAAGTGGAACAACCGGAAGAGCGAATTCCTGCTCGAGGGCGCGGAGACGATGTCCGCGGCGGCCGAGCTTCTCATGAATCTGCCGTATCCCGCGAAGACCTACCGGAGATGCTGGCAGACGGTCTGCCTGAACCAGTTCCACGACATCATTCCGGGCTCTTCGATCCACGAGGTCTACGAGCACTGCGACGAGGACTATGCGATCATCGCTTACGAGGCCGGCGCCGAGAAAAACCGGACGCTGCAGGCACTCGCGGAGAATGTGTCGGAAAGCGGACTTCTCGTCTGGAATCCGAACGGCTTCCCCTCGTCCCAGTACATCGAGACGAACGAGGGCGTCCTGTACGCGGAGAACATCCCGGCCTTCGGCTATAAGGTGATTCCGGTAAAGAAGGAGACGGTCGCGGACGGTTTCTCTTTCTCCGACGCCGAAGACGGAACGCTGACACTCACGACGCCGTATTACGAGGTGCAGTTTGACCGCGCGATGCAGATTTCACACCTGTACGACCGCGAGAACGATCGCTGCGTGAACGCGCCTGGCGAGAAGCTGAACGTGCTCCGCGCCTACGAGAATTACCCCTATAACTACGACAACTGGGAAATCTGCAGCTATTACGAGACGAAATTCTGGGATCTTACGGACGTGACCTCCGTGAAGACGAATATCCGCGGCGGAATCGCGGAAATCGTGGTGAATCGCCGCTACATGGACTCTGAAATCATCCAGACGATCCGCTTCTACGACAGGGACCGCCGGATTGATTTCGCGACGGAAGCGGAGTGGCAGGAGGACCACATCATGCTGAAGGCGCTGTTCCCGGTGGACATCCTCGCGGACCAGGCGTCCTGCGAGATCCAGTACGGCACCGTCACGCGTCCCACGCACCGCAATACCTCCTGGGACGCCGCGAAATTCGAGGTCTGCGCCCAGAAGTGGGTGGACCTTTCCGAAGGCGGCTACGGCGTGAGTCTCCTGAACGACTGCAAATACGGACACAGCTTCCTCGGAAACCTCATGGCGATTTCGCTCATCAAGACCGGCACGCATCCGGACTACGCGGCGGATCTCGGGCATCATGAATTCACGTATTCTCTGCTTCCGCATAAGGGTTCCTGGCGGGAGGCGGATACGGTGATCAAGGCCTATGAACTGAACCGGCCCTTCGAGTGCATTCCGGTATCCGGCGGCGGAAACCTGCCCGCGTCCTTCAGCCTCGCGTATTCCGACGCGAAGAACGTGATCTTCGAAACCGCGAAGGAAGCGGAATCCGGCGGCGGCCTGGTGCTGCGGCTTTACGAATCGCAGGGCATCCGCACCCGGACGACGCTGCATTTCGGTGCGCGCTTTAAGGAAATCGCGGACGCGGACCTGATGGAGAACATTACCGGCGTCATCGGGGAAGGAAACGAAATCGAAATCCTGATGAAGCCTTATGAAATCAGGACGCTGATTGTGAGATAAGAGGACCTTCGGAGCGGCTCTTCACGGGCCGCTCCATTCTTGTCCATGAATAATAATACTTTATATGTACATATAAAACAATTATTTGCTTTTATAAATAAAATTCGGTATAATCATCACAAAGGAGGATCCCTGCTTATTATTGGTTTTTAGCGGGAAAACAGGAGAAGCACTGTTTGAATGAGGTGAATTCTGATAGATTTGGCAGCGGTGACGAGAGGACACACACAATGAGAATCGGTTTCCTGTGCGAAGGAAAACGACACTGGGCAATATGGGGTGATCGTAAAAAACCCTCGGCGAAGGCGTCAGGGTGCGATATCCATCTCTTCGGGGGAAAAGCATCATCGTCCCCGGGAAAGGAACAGGCAGATGATCGATTCGAAACTGTACACGCTTCTGGCGGTTTTCGAGCAGAACAGCTTCACGAAGGCGGCCGAGGCGCTGAACCTGACGCAGCCTGCTGTCAGTCAGCAGATACGTCAGCTGGAGGAAAAATACGGCTGCAGGATTTTTGAGCGCGGCAGCCGGGAGCTGCACCTGACAAAAGAGGGTGAAATCATTATCAGGACGGCTTACAGAATTCATGCGCTTGTAGAGGAAATGAAGAGCGAGCTGACGGACGATAAGGAAAATGCTTCAATCTTTAAAGTCGGGCTTACACACACTGCTGAGAGCAGCGTTATCACCGAGGTCCTGGCGTCCTTCGCCAACGACCGTGGCATCAGCTTCCACATTGTCACGGGCGGAATCGAACGCCTGAGACAAATGCTGAACAATTACGAACTGGACTTCATCATCGTTGAGGGGCACATTGAGGCGGCCAAGCTGAAGCTGATCCGTATCGATACGGACAGCCTGGTGCTGATCGTTTCGCCCGAGCACCCGCTCGCGAAGCGTAAGACCGTCACAATCGACCGGATCATGAAAGAAAAGATGATCCTGCGTCGCCGCGATTCCGGCACGGGGAATCTTTTCATGTCCGCGCTCGAGTCCCACAACATGTCGCTCGACAGCTTCAATGTCATCATGGAGATCGACAATGTGGCTTCGATCAAGGATCTCGTGCGCCGGGGTCTGGGCGTGTCCATGCTGCCGAGAAGCGTCTGTCTTGACGAACTGAAGAACGGAAGCCTCGTGGCCCTCAAGGTCAAGGATTTCAGCATGGAGCGGGAAATCTCGATTGCCTGCAATGACGACTTCCCGAACGAAGCCATGCTTCACGAAATCATCCAGGCGTACAGGCAGATGAACTGACGAACTGCTGCAGGACAGCGTAAAGGCAGAAAGAAGCCGCCGGGCGGAGCCCGGCGGCTTCTTTCTGCCTTGCGGGATGTGGTGGTTTTCAGCGGCTGCGGGTGGCTTTCAGGGCTGTTTTGCTGTGGGAACCACCGAAGCGGGTGATTAATGGTGATCTGGTGGTACGGAATCAAGCTAGCTT
>CAMPAR010000076.1 GCA_946632055.1 uncultured Lachnospiraceae bacterium | reverse complement strand
GTAAAGCATACGTCATGGGTGTTTCTCAAGGAGGTATGATCGCACAGTATATGGCAATAGATCATCCGGAAATGGTGACAAAACTGATCCTAGCCGTCACAGCGCCGAATGCGAACACAGTTGTACAGGAAAATATCTCCGGCTGGATCGAGATGGTGAAGCGTGGGGATCATACCGCACTCATGGTTGATACTGCTGAGAAGATGTATTCGGAGAAGTATCTTCAGAAGAAACGGAAAATTTTCCCGCTCCTTGCCGGATTAACAAAGCCCCGGAGCTATGACCGTTTTCTGAGAAATGCGCAAGCGATTCTGGGTTTTGACTGCTGCAGAGAGCTGCCAAAGATCAGCTGCCCCACACTGATTATTGCCGGCAGTGATGATCATACCGTCGGAAATGAAGCTGCAGCCGAACTCTTCAGAGCAATCACCGACAGTGAGCTGTATGTATACGAGGGCCTTGGGCATGGAGCGTATGATGAGGCAAAAGATTTCTATGTTCGAGTTCATGAGTTTTGCGAACGGTAACTGCCTGTTCGCCGGGGGGTGTAAATCGGGATTTCAGGGAAGGCCACAGCGCCAAAGCCCGGCGGATGCTGGAACGGGAGGCAAAGGTACTGGAAATGCTGATGGAGGAAGGCTTCTTCAGATAGAAGACAGCCCTGAGTCAGTCCGGTTTAGTTGAAAAGTGTGTTATAGGAGATATTGAAACAGGTGTTTTACAAAAACAGGTGTATGCGTCATAACAGTATCGGTAAAAATCGTACTTGTTGCTTTTATTAAACGGTCGTATAATTAGAGCAGTTAAAAAATCCGACAGCCTGATTTGCGTCGGAGGCAATTGAGGTGTACGGCTCTTGATACACTTAGAGCGGAGGAGGCAGGATGGAAAAATTTGTACATACAAGAATGGAAGACATCACACCTCAGATTAAAGGGAATGAGGATCTGTCATATATGTATTCAAAATATGCGGCACTGCCAAAAGGCATGGCAAAGCATAGTTATGTGGCATTCTATGAGCTTCCGCCGGGAAAATCGAACTACCCCTATCATTATCACCTGACGTCGGATGAAACATTCTATATCATTTCCGGGACAGGAATGCTGAAGACACCGGAAGGAGAGCGTCCGGTACAGCCCGGAGATCTGCTCTTTTTCCCTGCCGGAAAGGATGGCGCACATAAGCTGACTAACACATCGGACAGTGAGCCGCTGATTTACATCGATTTTGACACAGTCGCTGATCCGAATGTATGCGTCTATCCCGACTCGAATAAAGTCGGCATATACAGCAGCGATTTGAGAGAGATTTTCCGACTGGAAGACAGTGTGGACTATTTTGACAGAGAGTAGAAAGCATCCATCGCGGCGGCATCGTCAAAAATATTCAGGCTGGACAGCACAGATTATCCAGCATGAAGTTGATCATCTGAACGGGGTGATTATTTGAAGCCCGGTCGTGCCAGGTGAATAGGTATTAAGAGTGGAATGAGCATGGAAATCTTTGATGTGGTTGATGAGGCAGGACGTCCGACAGGAGAAATCGCAGATCGTGATACGGCGCATCGGGAAGGAATCCGGCATCGAACCGCGCATGTATGGGTGATCCGGAAAACGGCGAGCGGATACGATGTACTGCTGCAAAAGCGCAGTATGGAAAAGGATTCCTTTCCCGGGATGTATGACACATCTTCGGCAGGGCATATTCCCGCCGGCAGCGAGCCGCTCGAGTCGGCGCTGCGGGAATTGTTCGAAGAGCTTGGAATATCCGCGGACGGAACGCAGCTGGAGTATGCAGGCCTCTTCCGGATTCGGTATGAAAAGACGTTTCATGGAAAAATCTTCCGTGACAATGAGGTTTCGAGCGTCTATGTTTACCGGGAACCGGTTGATGCGGAAAGCCTCACGCTGCAGGCCTCTGAAGTGGATGAAGTGAGATGGTTTGATATGGAAGCGGTATGGGAGGAGATTCAAAGAGACAGGAGCCGCTTCTGCGTCCCGACAGAAGACCTGAACCTGCTCAGGGAGTATTTGAAGGGGAAATCGGAATGGCTCAGAGAATGATACACTACCTCATAGGGACCATGCTTGCAGAGGAATATGAGATCGTGAACCGCGGAAGGTTTCTCCTGGGCAGTATCCTTCCGGACGCATATATCCGGAAGCAGGATCGGGATCTGACGCATTTTGCTGACAGAAAAGATCCTCTGATCCGGTACTATGACTTTGAAGCATTCCGCGCGCGCTTTCGTGAGAAAATGGAGGACAGTCTGTATCTCGGATACTATATGCATCTGGTGGAGGACGTTTTCTATCGAAGACTGATCAGAATCGACCATGATCTCAGACTGTATGATGATCCGGAGAGCGTCAGAAAACTGCATTTTGATTACCAGCTTCTGAACAAATATATCGCGGATCGCTGTCATCTTCGGGATGAACTTCTGAATCCGCCGGAGATCAGCGGGGAGGAGATTCTGTCGGTTGCTGATTTTGATTTGAATTTATTTCTTCAGGAATTCCATGATGACTTTACCGAAAAGGTGGAGGGAACAACGACTTTTCTGACCGAGGAGATCCTGCAGGAATTTCTGGGCAAGTATCTTGGAGAAATTCGGAAAGAGTGCGGGGCTGTGATTCGGGGAGAGCGTTATCTGACAGCGAAGGATCTCGCGTGGAAGAAGAAGCAGCCGCAGAAAACATAAACACATCGAATGCAAATCCGACCGGTACGGAGAAAGGAGCTTCGGAAGCATGAACATCCAGATTTTCGGTACAAAAAAGAATGCAGATACCCGTAAAGCGGAGCGCTTTTTCAAAGAGCGCGGCATAAAGATCCAGGCGGTTGACCTGAAGGAGAAAGGCCTCAGTAAAGGAGAACTGCAGTCCGTGGTTCAGGCTGTCGGCGGAATCGAGAAGGTCTTGGACCCGGATACGAAAGAGCGGGATCTACTGGTAATGATGCAGTATATCGTTCCGGAAGAACGCTTTGAAAAGCTGCTGGAGAATCCGTCGCTTCTGAAGCAGCCGATTGTCCGAAATGGAAAGAAGGCGACGGTGGGATACTGTCCGGAGGTATGGAAGACCTGGGAGTGACCAAGGAAATGCCGATTATCAACAGAGTCAGTATGCTCACGAACCGCTGGACTGGTAGTGACGCACGCCGACCCGGAACAGGAGAAGGCAGGGGATGAGGAACCACAGCGCAAGAAGCGGCAGAAAAGGAAGAAACCAGTCGGCTCTCCTGCCGAGAAGGTACAGCAGCGGATAATACTGCACGAGGGCATAGGGAATTGCCACGGTGCAGAACAAAAGGAACTTGTCACCGTAGATATTTAAAGGATACTTTCCGTGTTCCCGTGCGCCGTCAAAGAAGATATTCATCACCTCGAGTCCTTCGAGCGTGAAGAAACAGAGGGCGGCGCGGAGGATGCAGATCGCGGTGAAGACGCCGGTCCCGCCGATCAACATATTGACAAGCGTAAGAACCCGGAGAAAATCCCACCTGAGGCGGATGCGGACAAGCGCATAAACAAGCATTAAAACACCCTGAATGATCCTGCCGATTCTCGAAAGCTCGAACTGGCTTCCGAAAACCTGCAGGATTTTTCCGCGGGGACGAAGAAGGATACGGTCATATTCCCCGAGGCGGACAATCTGCGAGAAACGGTCGAAGCCGCGCGCCCACATTTCGGCAAGGGCGAACTGCAGCTGGACGATGCCGGCGCAGAGAATCACGTCGTCGAGCGTGAAGCCCTTGACTTCGGGAAAGCGCTGAAACATGAAGATGACGCCGAGAAGCGTTGAAATCGTGGTCAGCGCCTGCCCGAGCATGGTCAGCCAGAAGGAGGACTTATACTGCATCGAGGAGCGGATGCTGAGGGACAGATAATGGCGGTAGAGCCGGAAACCATGTCTTTTCATTTCATCATCCTCCCTGCACGATCGCGCGCCGCTCACCGGATCGTAACAGCAAGGCGCCGGCGGCGATGAAGATCACGAGCCACACAAGCTGCAGGACCATCGCGTGAAGCATCGGCGTGCCTGAGAGATCGCCGCTGTAGATCCTGAGCGGAACGTTCTGCATGCCCGCAAAAGGCAGCAGTTCCAGCACAAACCGGACCTTGTCCGGGAAGAAGGGCAGCGGGATGACCTGGCCCGAAAGAAACTCGACGATGCCGGAGAGGAAGAGACGCACGCCGGTGGAGGAGAGCATGCGCATCGCCAGCCCGTAGACGATCATGAGAAAGGCGATCGTCGTGAGAAGGCCGAGCCCGAGCGTCAGGAGAAACAGCAGGAAGTGCGGCAGACTCACAGGCAGCGACAGCCCGTAAGGCTTCGGAAGAAGCGCCGCGACAAGAAGCACCGGCGCGAAACGGAGCGCGGCCTCCGAGAGCCGCATCGCGAGATTCTTCGCGAACCACATGCTGTAGAGCCGCACGGGGCGCGCAAGCTCGTAGGAGATCCCGCCGTCCGTAATCATCGTAAAAATATCGTTGTCGAATCTCCAGGTGATGAAGAGGGCGAGGAAGGCCTGCTGCAGCCAGATGTAGGAGGTAAGCGCCTGAAATCCCATCGGAAAGGCGGCGGCATTCGACTCATAGAAGGCCTTGTAGGCGCCGATCAGCATGAAGCCCCAGAAAAACTGCGTCGCCATCCCGGCGAAGGCGGCGATCCGGTACTGCATGCCCATCTGAAGGCGCAGCCGGAAGAAAGAGAAATACTTTTTCACGTCACTCCTCCTTTCCGTCAAAGCCCTCGATGCCCTGATAGAAATCCACCAGCGACTCGTCCAGCGACTCGCCGTCCCGCCGGATATCCTGAAGCGTCCCGTCTAAAAGAAGCTTTCCCTTCCCGATCATCAGCACGCGCCTTGAAAGCGCCTCCACGTCCTGCATATCATGCGTGGTAAGAATTATGGTCGTCTTTTTCTCCTCATTCAGAACTTTCACGAACTGCCGGACCGCGAGCTTCGATACCGCGTCGAGGCCGATCGTCGGCTCATCGAGGAAGAGAATCCTCGGGCTGTGCAGCAGCGAAGCCGCCAGTTCGCAGCGCATCCGCTGGCCTAAGGAGAGCTGGCGCGCCGGCGTCCGGAGAAGCTCCTTAAGGTCGAGAAGCTCCGTGAGTTCCGAGAGATTCCGCTTGAATTCCGCCTCCGGCACATCGTAAATATCCTGAAGAAGTCCATAGGAATCCCCGACCGGCACGTCCCAGTAAAGCTGTGTCCGCTGCCCGAAGACCACACCAATTTCGCGGGTATAGCGCATGCGGTCGCGGGCGGGCGAGAAGCCGCCGCATTCGACGGCGCCGGAGTCCGGATAGAGAATCCCGGAGAGAATCTTGATCGCAGTGCTTTTTCCGGCGCCGTTCGGCCCGAGAAGCGCGACGATTTCCCCCGCGTCAATATCAAAGCTCAGTCCGTCAAGCGCCCGCACGAGGTCGTATTTCCGGTGAAAAAGCGCGAAAAACGCCGCTTTTGCGCCGCTGTCCCGCCGTGCGACCCGATAGGTTTTCACGACATTTTGCATGTGAATCATTGTACCTTCCTCCTGGCAGTTATCCGGGGCGAAAGGGCGGTTTTGCAGTCCCTTCGCAGTTGAATCTTTCCAAGCAGCAGACCGCCGGACGCAGATGCTCCGGCCGCGCGGTAACAGGTAAGAAGGAGCCGAACTAAGCGGGCTCCGAAAAGAAACGTGGAGATTATTATATCAGATGGAAAGGCTTTGTCAAGGTGAATTCGGATAAAGATTTTTTACTCTGGCAGTCTCTGCAGGACAGGAGGCGCCGGAGACCGCTTCTTGCAGAATGAGGCTGTCTGTGGTATAGTCTGAAGAAAGATGCCCGGATGATCGCGGGAAGGGGATGCTGCAGGCGCGATCGAAGCGTTTGGCGTGTTTTCGGAAAACAGCAGGAGGACTGACGGTATGGACTGGTGGATGGAAAAGCCGTTTCGGATGATACAGAATAATCTTCGGGATATCGACGCGAAAATGGATGCCGATGAAGAGGTCCGGTGGCTCCTCTCGTTCGGCGCCAATGTCGTACAGCTTGGCTGCGGCGGCATCACCGCGTTTACACCAACGGAACAGCTGTTTCAGCGGAAAAGCCCGTACCTGAAAGGGGATAAATTCGGCGAACTCCTCGCGAAATGCCACCAGAACGGAATCCGGGTGATTGCGCGCTTCGATGTCAGCAAGGCGCACGAAAGCTACCTGACGACAAATCCGGACTGGTTCTCCCGCTCGCGTGAAGGAAAGCCGATCCGCTACAACGACACGGCCGCGACCTGCATCAACGGGCCGTATCAGCAGGAGCTTGCGATCCGGATCATCGGAGACATCATCCGGAAGTATCCGGTCGACGGGATCTTCTTCAATATGTTCGGCTATCAGACCCGGGATTATGACGGAAACTATGTCGGGATCTGCCAGTGCGAAAACTGCAGAAGGCGTTTTCACGATTTTTCCGGGATGGAGCTTCCGACGGAGGAAAACCCGGAGGATCCTGCGTTTCGGAAATATCTGGATTTTAAAAAATACACGGTCAGGGATATGCTTCAGAAAATCCGGAGAACCGTGAAGGGAATCAATCCCGGGATTGCTGTCAGCACCTACAGTCCCTATGAGATCGACATCATCCGGGATGAATCCAATTCCGCCGTGGACCGGCCTTATCCATTCTGGATTTACTCGGCGTCTGACAATACTTCAGTCGTGCGCGGAACCTATCCGGACAAGGTCAGCTCGAATGTGGCGATCAATGCGGTCGATATTCCGTACCGCTTTATGGGCGTGTCGAAGTATCTGACAAAGCTGAGGCTCCTCCAGAACATGGCGAACGGCTCCAATCTGGACTGGTGCATTATCGGCGCCTTCCCGGACTATCCGGACCGGGAGAATTTCGAGTCGGTGCGGGAGGTGTTCCATTTCCACCGGCAGTATGAGGAGCTTTTCGCGAAGCTGAAATCAGAGGCGAAAGTGCTTCTCGTGCGCTCCGGATCTCAGGCGGAATACCGGGGCCTGTTCCGGATCCTGAAGGAAGCGCACATCCTTTTCGACGTGGTTTCGGCGGATGAAGAAGAGCGCATTGCGGAGCTTGTTGACCGGTACCGGGCGGTGATCATCCCGGGAGCAGATGAGTTCCGCTCCGAAAAGCTTCGCGAAAAGCTTCTTCACACGAAGGCCGCGGTTTTGAGCACGGGAGCTTCCTTTTCAAAAGATTCGGAACTTCTGAAGGAGCTTTTCGGGCTGCGGCTCGGGAAGAGGATCGAGCCGGTGCGGGGAAGCTATCTCCTGACGGAGCCGAAGGAGATTTTCCGCTCGTTCCCCCGAAGAGACTGGGTGTATCTTGACCGGGAAGCATATGAGGTCCGGGCCGAAGAAGCACGGCCCGTCCTTCCGCTCGTGCGTGCTGCCATGTACGGTCCGCCGGAACGATGCTTCGGGCACGAAGTCTCGGAGGTCGGGATGGCTGCGCTGCACAAAGGGAAAAATCTGTATTTTCCCTGGCTTTTGGGAACGCTTTATTATCATCACGGCTACGAGGATCATAAGGAGATCTTCCTGGATCTTCTTCGGTATCTCTGCCCGGAGCTTCAGAGAATCCGGGTCGACGCGCCGTCCTGTGTGGAATTTTTCTGTGACCGGATTGATGACAGGCACTTCCTGCTGCAGTTCCTGAATCTCAGCGGGTTCAACGGAACCACGATGAATGCGCCGCTTCCGATCCGGGACATCCGGGTGGATTTTCCGGAAAAAATTCATGCGGAACAGCTTATGGAAGAAGGCCTCATAGAAGCCGGCAAAGAATCATCGACATTATGTGCGGAACTTCCCGGAATGTACGCGGCTTATCTCTGCAGCTTTTGCAGGTAAAGGCGCCTGTCAGAACCGGACGGAAGTGAAAAACAGAGTCAGTATCAATGAAAAATCTATCCAATGCTCTAAAGGAACGCTTCGGAGAAAAAGTATATCGACTGTCACTTTCCTCCGGCTGCAGCTGTCCGAACCGCGACGGAACGCTTGGGTACGGCGGATGCACCTTCTGTTCGGAAGGCGGATCCGGCGAATTCGCTGCGGATCCGGCGCCGATTGAGGTGCAGATTGAGGAAGCGAAAAAAAGAATCCGTTCCAAGACCGACGCAAAGAAATTTATCGCCTATTTCCAGGCATACACCAATACCTATGGGGATCTTGAGCGCCTGCGGAAGCTGTATCGGGAAACCGTTCTGCGGGACGACAGCGCAGCGATTTCTCTTGGCACCCGTCCGGACTGCCTGTCGGAGGGGGTGATGGGGATGCTCTGTGAGCTTCGGGAAATCAAGCCGGTATGGATTGAGCTGGGGCTTCAGACGATTCATGAAAAGACGGCGGAGCGCATCCGGCGCGGATACCGCCTGCCGGTTTTTGAAGAAGCCTATGAAGCGCTGAAGCGCGCGGGAATCGAAGTGATTATCCACGTCATTCTGAATCTTCCGGGGGAAACGCGGGAGGACATGCTGGATACGATGCGTTATCTGAGCGCCCTGCAGCCGCACCCGGATGGGGTGAAGCTGCAGATGCTGCAGATTCTGAAGGGAACGGCCATGGCGGAGGAGTATGCCCGGGAACCGTTCCCGCTGATGGATCTGGAGGCTTACGCGGACCTGATTGCCGAGTGCGTATCCATCCTTCCGGAGGACACCGTCCTTCATCGGATGACCGGAGACGGACCGCGGAAAAGCCTGATCGCGCCTTTGTGGTGCCTGAATAAAAAACACGTCCTGAATACGCTGAACCGGAGACTGCAGAATCAGAATCCGGAAAGCGGATCAGGGAATCCTGGTTGTTAAAGCGCAAAATCTCCTTCAGAGAATATCACATGCTCCCTGCCGTCCTCATCCGTTCCGATGATGCGAAGGTCCGGCGTGCCGATCATGAAATCGATGTGGATCGTGGAGTCGTTGAAGGTGTAGCCGGCGCCTTCCGGGGCCTGCCCGTTCAGTCCGCGTCCGAGCGCGAGATGGCAGCTTGCGTTCTCATCAATCAGCGTGGTGTAGTACACAAGGCCGCTCATGGAAATCGGGGAGTGGTAGGCGACGAGGGCGCATTCACCGAGATAGGAGGCGTTCTCATCGGTATGGACCAGGTCCTCGAGCATTTCCTTTCCTTCCCCGGCAAGTACTTCCACGACCTTTCCCTTCTCGAATCTGAAGCCGAAGTTCTCAATGCTTTTTCCTCCGAGCACGAGCGGCCGGGAGGCATAGACGACGCCTTCCGTGGCATATTTCTCCGGCGTTGTGCAGATCTCTTCACTGGGGATGTTCGGAGTGAAGGGCAGATAGTCCGCCGGCAGATCCGTCCTGATTTCATGGCCGAAACGGGACGCCGGCGTCAGGCCGACCGTAAGATCCGTGCCGTTTGAGGCAGTATAATGGAGCGATTTCAGATGCAGGGCATCAATGGCCAGCCCGCGTTTGTTGCGCTCCGCCTGAAGATCCTTCCAGGTCTTGACAGGGTCATTCTTTTCGTCGATGTAGCAGAGCTTCAGGAGAAGCTTCCACAGCTCCGTGAGATTGTCCTCTTTATCCGGCAGAATGAAGTCAGCCCACTCCTTTGTCGGAATCATGGCGATCAGCCAGCGCGCCCGGAGCGTCCGTGACGCCCGGCGCATAATATTTCTGACAGCATCGGTATAGGCGAAGATGCTGCTTCCTTCCGATTCGGGAACAGAGGCCATGGCCTTCGGATTGACGCCTTCCAGCCGGACATAACAGGCGCCGCGGTCGAGGTAATACTGATAATAATCCTTCAGCACCGGATCGAGCTGCCTCATTTCTTCCGGATCCGTGTAATGTGCGCGGACCTTCAGATTTTCCGTATCCAGATAAGTGATGATAACATTGGAAGCCCCGAGCTTATAACATTCTTCGGCAAAGATCGGGGTGAAATCGTGCCCTTCCAGCGCGGCTTCCACAAGGACGGTCTGTCCCTTCTGGACATTCAGGCCGACACGGGCGAGAGTGTAGGCATATTTGTGCTTCATTTCGTTCAGATTCATGCTGAGATTCCTCCACTGTGAAATTAAGACTATTATA
>CAMPAR010000075.1 GCA_946632055.1 uncultured Lachnospiraceae bacterium | reverse complement strand
CTGATCGAAAGCCTGTATGACGCGGAAAAGCTGCTGTCCAATGACGAAGTCACGATTACCAGCGCGCGCCAGCGGGCCCTTCTTGAGGAGGCGGCCGAGGCGCTTGACCTGGCGCTTCAGGGGGCGGAGTCGGGCGTTTCGGAGGATTTCCTGAATGTGGACCTGATGAACGCGTACCGCGCGCTCGGAGAAATCATTGGCGAAGAAGTCACGGACGATGTCATCGACCGTGTTTTTGAAAAGTTTTGTTTAGGGAAGTAATTTATGGTTCTGGAAGAATATTATGATATTGTCGTTGTCGGTGCGGGTCACGCGGGCTGCGAGGCCGCGCTTGCCGGCGCGCGCCTTGGCTGCAGCGTGATCATGTTCACGGTCAGCGTGGACTCCATCGCGCTGATGCCCTGCAATCCGAATATCGGCGGCAGCTCGAAGGGGCATCTCGTGCGGGAAATCGACGCGCTCGGCGGGGAAATGGGGAAGAATATCGACAAGACCTTTATTCAGTCCAAAATGCTGAATGTGAGCAAGGGTCCTGCCGTCCATTCGCTGCGCGCTCAGGCGGATAAGCAGTGGTACTCCCGCGAGATGAGAAAGACGCTCGAAGCGCAGGAAAATCTGACCATCCGACAGGCGGAAGTCGCCGAGCTTCTTGTGGAGGACGGCATCGCCGTCGGCGTCAGAACCTCTACCGGCATGATTTACCGTGCGAAAGCGGTCATCCTCACGACCGGTGTCTATCTGAAAGCGCGCTGCATTACCGGAGATGTCAGTGAATATACCGGTCCGAACGGGCTGAAGGCGGCCAATCTTCTCTCTCAGTCCCTGCTGGACTGCGGCATCGAGCTTCGGCGCTACAAGACCGGCACGCCCGCGAGAATGGACGGTTCGACGATCGACTATTCCAAAATGTCGGAGCAGAAAGGCGATCTGAAAATTGTCCCCTTCTCCTTTGAAACCGACCCCGAGAGCATCCAGAAGGAACAGGTTTCCTGCTGGCTCACCTACACGAACGAGGAAACGCACGAGATCATCCGGGAGAATATCGACCGCTCCCCGCTCTTTTCCGGAAATATCAAGGGCACCGGCCCCCGTTACTGTCCGTCAATTGAAGACAAGGTGATGCGCTTCGCGGACAAGGACCGGCATCAGGTCTTTGTGGAGCCGGAAGGTCTGTATACGCATGAAATGTACATTGACGGAATGTCTTCCTCCCTTCCGGAGGACGTGCAGATCCGGATGTACCGGACGGTTCCGGGGCTCGAACATGCGAAGATCGTCCGGAACGCCTATGCGATCGAGTACGACTGCATCGACGCGAACCAGCTGAAAAGCACGCTCGAATTCAAGAAGATCAGCGGTCTCTACGCAGCGGGGCAGTTCAACGGAAGCTCCGGGTACGAGGAAGCGGCCGCGCAGGGACTGATCGCCGGAATCAATGCCGCGAAGCATCTGCAGGGAAAGGAAGAGCTGGTGCTGGACCGTTCGGAGGCCTATATCGGCGTGCTGATCGACGATCTTGTGACCAAGGAAAATCATGAGCCCTACCGGATGATGACTTCGCGCGCCGAATACCGGCTGCTGCTTCGTCAGGATAACGCGGATCTCAGGCTGACCGAAAAAGGCTATGAGATCGGACTGATTTCAGAGAAGCGGTACCAGAATTTCTGCGCCTACCGTGCGGCGCTTGAAGCGGAAATTGCCCGCCTCGAGAAGACCTTTGTCGGTGAAACGCCGGAGGTGCAGGCCTTTTTGCAGGAGCATGGAACGACGGAGCTGAAGTCCGGCGCCACGCTTGCGGAGCTTGTCAGAAGGCCGGAGCTTGATTACGAAATGCTGGAGAAAATCGATCCCTCCCGCCCGCAGGATCTGCCCGAAAGGCTGAGGGAGCAGGTCAACATTCAGGTGAAGTACAAGGGTTATATCGAACGGCAGAAGCTGCAGGTGGAGCAGTTTAAGAAGATGGAGCGCCGGAAGCTCCCGGAAGGCTTTGATTATACGGAAGTGCCGGGTCTTCGGATTGAGGCGAGGGAAAAGCTTCAGAAGATGCAGCCTGCTTCGATCGGTCAGGCAGGGCGGATCGGCGGAGTTTCTCCGGCGGATATCTCGGTCCTTCTCGTGTGGCTTCAGCGGCAGGGGAAATGATATGTCAGATGAACTGAAAAAGAATTATTTACAGCAGGTTTTTCTTGAGGCCGGAATGCCGCTTACAGACAGGCAGGCCTCCGCGTTTCTTCGCTATTATGAGATGCTGGTCGAGACCAACCGGGTGATGAACCTCACGGCGATTACCGAATTTGAAGAAGTGGCGGTCAAGCATTTCGCGGATTCCAGCATGCTCTTTTCACCGAAGATCCGGGAAAAGCTTTCCGCGCTCGGGATTCCGGAAGAGCCTTCCGTGATCGACGTCGGAACCGGCGCCGGATTCCCTGGGCTTCCGCTCGCGATTCTTTGTCCCGGCGCAAAGGTGTATCTTCTCGACGCGCTCCGGAAGCGGATAGATTTCCTTCGGGATGTCGTGAGTACGCTGGATCTTTCCAACGTGCGTATGGAGCACGGACGCGCCGAGGAGGGCATGAAGTTAAGGGAAAGCTTTGATCTTACGGTATCCCGAGCGGTGTCTGATTTGTCGGTTCTCTCGGAATACTGCCTTCCCTATACCCGGGTCGGCGGCGTATTCGCGGCCTACAAGTCCGCGGATTCCGACGAAGAGCTGGACCGGGCTGGGAACGCGATCCGGATTCTCGGCGGTGAAGTCGGGGAAGTGTGTGATTTTACACTGCCTGCCTCCGGGGAACCCCGTCGGATCATCCTGATCCGGAAGGTTCGTGAAACACCCGGCAAATATCCGAGAAAAGCCGGAAAGCCTGCGAAGTCGCCGCTGAAATAAGGCTCAGGGATTCTTCTCTTTTTTCGCTTCCCGAATTTCCGGGAAATACTCCGACAGGGGACCGAATCCGACCATGAATTCGTAGCAGGTCACTTTCTTTCCGTTTTCAAAATAATAGGTCTCGAAGCTTCCGGTATCGGGATCCTGATCGATAAAGTCGTAGGAGAATTCCAGACGGATCGGTCTGTTTTCATAATCTTTCCCGGTAAAGAGGAAGTGTTCCGGTGTTCCTTTCGGCTCGTATCCGAGCATTTCGGCAATTTCATAGACGGCGGAAACCGAATAGAGCTCGCTGTAAGGGGACGACAGGGTATAGATTTCTTCAAGAAGCGGAACCGGCGGTTTATATTTCGCCTTCTCCCGTTCGATTTCCTCCGCCGTGAATTCCGAATACTGTCCGCTCCTTCTGTAAGCAAGAATGTAGGATAAATAGGCGGACAGGAACTTTTCCCGCAGATCCTCTTCCATAGAGGAGGAGCCTTCAATATCGGCGACGCTGATAAGAGAAGTCCCGCCGATACTCGTGAAGGGATCCTTATAAGTCACTTTGTATTCAAAAGAGTACTTTTCCGGCTGCTCCTGCAGATATTTCCGGAAGGCGCTGATCTCGTCTGCAATTTCCATAAGTTCTTCCCGGTTCCGGTAGGAAGCCGTCACGGATGCGTAAAAAGCTTCGCCGGAATCGAGACAGAGCAGTCCTTTTTCTCCCTCAAACTGCTGAAATAAAAATTCCAGAAAGCGCACTCTGCGGTCATTGGAGAGAAGGTCCTCGTATTCGTAGTCCGAGGCCTTTTTTTCGGGAAAAGAATAGGCATTCTTTCGCTCAAAGATATGGTAGCTGAAGCCGTTTTTTTCCGTAACAAGATAGATGGTCTTCAGTGTGGAGGCATTCGGTATGCTGATATCCGGAAGACTGGCGGTATGCAGGTCTTCAATCATGAAATCGGACTGAGCTCCGTTTATTTCGCGGATGTAGTCCTTAAGCTCCCGGCTCCGGTCGATTTCCACGGTGTACTCCCGGTTCGTCAGGGTGACGATAGGAAGGCTGTCCGCACCGTCATTTTTTCCGAAGCCCGCGTAAAATGGGGTGTTCTGAAGGGAAAAGCCGTAGCCCAGGCAGGACAGGCGGATCCGGTTCCATCCGGAGGCCTGACGATCCCGGTAGGAAAGGTAGAAGAGCGGCTTGTCCGGAAAGGCGTTCCCGGAAGACGCCGCAGCGAAAAAGTCCGGGTTCTTTTTGTAAAAATAATAAAGCCCGCCTTCCCGGTAAAAGGCGTCATCCTGAAACAGTTTCCGAAGCGTCACCCGGCCGGTTTGTCCGTTGATGCCGTATTTGGTCACAAAGACGTCCGGGTCCATCGTATCCCGGTCCTGAAGCGAGATTTCGAGCGTGGCCGCATAGACGGTCGCATCCGACAGGGGAAGCATTTCCTTTTCCGGCTGATAAACGACAAGGCGAAGCGAGCTCGCCACTCCAAAACCGACAGAGATCTCCCGCCACTGCCCCTCTTCCAGGACGGTGTCCTTAAAAATCGCTGCGCTTTCCTCATCGGCCGGGGAAAAGCCGCTGTCGAGAAACGCCGACAGCGGACAGGGAAGGCGATAGTATTTGTCGAAAAACACAAAATCAAGGTCTTTCGGGTCATCGGACAGCCGGGACAGGATGTTTTCATCACGGCAGAGCTCGCGGCGGGCCCTGCTGTGATAAATGATACTGAGGCTGGTGATGACGGCGGCGAGCGCGGAAATGATGATCAGTGCCGTCACAAGGCGCTTTTTCACAGCAGATCCTCCTGTTTCTTTCCGGTATACTGCATGGCGATCCGGTTTTCGGGGTTGATGTCACAAAGATAGAGCACGATCAGGAAGATCCATTCCAGCGGTTTCATGACAAAATAGATGATGTCCGCGCCGGTTTTGGTGTGGATGAGCCGCGCGAAGGGGAAGCCGAAGCGATCATAAAAGCCGCGGACGGCTTTGTGAAAGCGCGGGGTCCGTTCCTCCAGAATCTGCTCGAAGGCGTTGGCGACCTGCAGCTGGCGGTTGACGACGACCGGATGACCGTGTCGGATGCCCATCCGAAGCGGCTTCACGACCTTCCTGTGTCCGCCGGCCGCGACGGTGCAGAGATAATGCTCGTCATAGAAGAGGGACTGCGGCGGAATTTGCGTGGAAAACGCCCAGTCCGCCGTCTCGGTAAAGGCGCGGATGGCTGCGTCCGGCGCCTGTCCGAACAGCATCAGGATCATGGCGATGACGCCGGTCAGCGGGAAGAGAAGGATGGCCGCAAGAACCGGCAGACTGCTGCTTTTCTTCAGGAAACGGCGAAGGCGCGGCAGTTTTTCGGCTGATTCCGCCGGGCTCTTTTCTGAGCCGGTTTCAGTTCCCGCATAAAGCTCGTCAGACTCTCTCACGACCAGCGCGGTGGTGCGCGCGGCAATCAGCAGGATGCAGAGCATCGCGAGTACAAGCCACGGAGACTCGAACATCGGAATGATCAGGTTCGTGGTGTCGGTATTATGCAGGAAAAGAGGAAAAATCTGAATCATTCCTAATAATCCCACCAGCGTTCCGAGGTAAGTGCCCGAAAGAAGCAGGGCTTTTAAGAGCGGAGGAAGCTTCCGAACCGGCAGAAGCGTTAAGAGAATGGTGGATACGAGGCCGGAAAGCGCCATGACAAGTAGAGTCAGGCGGTGCTCGGTCGCAAACGGCAGATGACTCTGATTCTGGTTAATCTGCACATACCAGTCCGCGTCTGCGGCAATGATATCCTGATAATTGAATATCAGCATGGATACGAGCAGGAAAAGCCCGGCCGCGTCGATGAGGAGAATCCAGCGTTTCAGCTTCCTTCCCCGGAAGGTTCTGACAGAGAAAATCACTTCTGCGACCGCAATGCCGATGGATACGACGGCCGCCAGAATGAAAAAAACAATCATTTTGCTCCTTTAACATCACTCCGCGCCTTCAAGAACACGGATTCCGGAGAAATCCTTGTTCTGCCAGCGGCAGAGGTGAATCAGTGTATCATTTTGAGGGTCATAGCGGTAGAGATCACAGGGATCAGACCAGTTGACATTGAGTTTCACATAGGCGAAGAGATCGTCACCGTCGCGGATGATCAGAAATTCCCAGATGTCGTGTTCGAGCTCCCTTGCGGCGCAAGTCATGAGCCTTTGGAGTTCTTCGTCCGCTTCGATAAGATTTCCGTCCCCATCGCTGAGCTTTGTACCGGTCAGACGGTTCAGCACTTTTCCGTCCTCGATATAGGCGGTAAAATCATTATAATCTGCGGAATAGATTTCAATCGGGTCCTCCTCAAAAGGAGAGGTCAGACTGCGGCGTTCGCCCTCGAAAATCTCGTAATGGGTTTCCTTTCCGGTATCCGGATCCTTCAGCGTCACATTGGCGATCGAAGGCTTCGGAAAAAAGCCCGGAATCACCTGGAAGGAAAGAAGAATATAGTAGAGGACAAGCAGGGTGCAGATCAGTCCCGGCAGGAAAAACAGCAGCCGGTATTTCAGCCGGATCTGCCCCTTTGCGATAAAAAGAAAGCCGAGGATATTTGCGGCCAGAAGCGGCAGAAGCCCGATGGTGAGGAGCGCCCCGCCGCTGTCCCAGCGTTCAAGGGCGAGCATCGAGTCGGGATTCGGGACGGCAGTGTCGTTCAGGATCAGCGGAACCGCGCAGTAAATCAGGCAGGCAACACCGAGGGCGTTCAGCAGTATAAGAAATATGGAGAGTCCTTTCCTGTTCATTTTCAAACTTCCTTTTTCATGTTTAGGGTACAGCTGTATGTACAGCTGTATGTGAACTGTATCATAGCATGTTTCGAAATGAAAGTCAAGAATTATATATCGAAAAACGATAAATAATCAAATAACAATATCGGGACAGAGCGCTCTGTCCCGATAAGTCGGATTATTGCTGTGCGATTCTTCTCGCGACATGAATGCCGCTTGCGGAGGCGTGGGACAGGGAATGAGTGATCCCGGAACCGTCGCCGATGATGTAGAGGTTTTTGTGGCAGGATTCGAGATTCTCATCCACCGCAACTTCCATGTTGTAGAACTTGACCTCAACCCCGTACAGTAAGGTATCGTCATTCGCCGTTCCGGGTGCGATTTTGTCGAGAGCGTAGATCATTTCGATGATTCCATCCAAAATCCGCTTCGGAAGGACGAGGGACAGATCGCCGGGCGTGGCTTTCAGGGTCGGCGTGATGAAGGCGCCTTCAATCCGGTCGTGATTGGAGCGTCTTCCGCGGATCAGATCGCCGAAGCGCTGGACAATGACGCCGCCGCCCAGCATATTCGACAGGCGCGCGATGGATTCGCCGTATCCGTTGGAGTCCTTGAAGGGCTCGGAAAAGTGCTTCGCGACAAGCAGCGCAAAGTTGGTGTTCTCCGTCTGCCTTGCCGGATCTTCGTAGCTGTGGCCGTTGACCGTGATGATGCCGTTCGTGTTTTCGTTGACGACGGCGCCCTTCGGATTCATGCAGAAGGTCCGGACAAGATCGCCGTATTCCTTCGTTCGGTAGACGATTTTGCTTTCATACAGCTCATCGGTCAGGTGAGAAAAGACCTCCGCGGGCAGCTCCACGCGGACGCCGAGATCCACGCGGTTGGATTTGGTGGGAATATTGAGCTCTTTGCAGATTTCCTCCATCCACTTGGAACCGGAGCGCCCGACCGAGATGACGCATTTTTCGCAGCGGTAGCTTTCCTTCTCGCAGCACACTTCATATCCGTCCTCTGTTTTCCGAACCGTTTTCACCGGCGTGTCAAAATAGAAGCTGACGCGGTCTTTCAGTTCGTTATAGAGGTTTTCAAGGACGATGTAATTGATATCGGTGCCGAGGTGGCGGACCGAGGCGTCCAGAAGATGCAGGTCGTGCTGAATGCATTCCCGCTTGAAACGGGAGCCGGCCGTGGAATACAGCTTTGTGCCTTCGCCGCCGTAGCGCATATTGATATCATCCACATACCGCATGAGCTGCAGCGCCTTCTCTTTGCCGATATATTCGTAAAGTGTCCCGCCGAAGTCATTGGTAATATTATACTTTCCGTCGGAAAAAGCGCCGGCGCCGCCGAAGCCGCTCATGATGGAGCAGGTTTTGCAGTTGATGCAGGATTTTACCTTTTCTCCGTCAATCGGGCAGCGTCTTTTGGCAAGCGCGTGGCCGGATTCGAACACCGCGATGGAAAGCTGCGGCGCTTTCTGCAGCAGCTCATAAGCGGTAAATATTCCGCCGGGACCGGCGCCGATTATAATGATATCATAATTCATGCAGTACCTCTTTTCTTAAGAAAGACGGCGTCCGTCCTTGTGGAAAATCCGCAAGACCGGCGCCGTCCGGTTTTGTTCAGTCAGTTTTTCTCAGACCGCTTACTCTCCCTTTTTCAGAAGCCGGAAGAATGCGTATCCGCCGCCCCACATCGGAAGATTGAAGTACTTCTCTTCGGGTTCTACGCGGGTGCTTGCGGAGTCGCCGTGACGGCGCGGCGCCGGAGCGGTGTGTGCAGGCTCGGTAAAACGTTGACCGGTTTCGATGTTCTCAAAGCCGATATATTCATCGCCGCGGATGACGATTTCCGCCGGAGTCTTGAACTCGGCATGGCTGAATACGCCAAAGGTATCGTTATCATAACGGAAGAAGTTATACTGAGGTCTCGCTGCAAGGTAGACCGGCTCGTTTCTTGCGAAATCACGCGCAATCTGTGCCTGAACTTCCTTCGGAAGGCGGTAAAGATCGCCAAAGTTGTCCGGAATATTCAGAATATTGACAATTCCCTTGCCGTAGTCATCATCGGTTACGATCGCGGTGGAGTTGTCGTTGATGTGCAGAAGGACATCATACCAGGTGGCGTTGTTCTTGTGCTCCATCTTGGTGAAGGTTGCGGGTTCGTCGCTGATTGCCACATCATAGGTGCCGTGATAGAGGTTGCAGCACTGATAACGGGTGCCGGAAACCTTGCGGTTCGTGGGACGAACGGAAGTCAGATCCGAGAAGCCCTTGTCAATGGTCTTTCTCATGAAGCCGGAGGTCACAATGGCCGCGCCGCCTTTTTCAACGTAAGCTTTCAGCTTTTCAACGACATCCGGATCCTCTGCGGAGTTCTGGGTAAGGAAGATGGTCTTCGCCTGGTCGTCAAAGTAGGGCTTCGGCTCAAGCGGAATACCGAGCTGTCCGATGTAGTTGATCAGCTGGTCCTCGCCGTCGGAGTCGTGCGGCTCATAAGTCGAGATGCCGACCGGATTGCCGACCTTGCCCATAATGTCATCCACACGCTTCAGATCTACACCGAGAGCGGCGAGGGCCGGATGATTGATATAGGACTGGAAGTTGAAAAGCATCAGCTCTTTCGCGCGGGCGAAGTAGGTCAGCTCTGCCTGCTCCAGAAGGACGGAAATATTGCCCTGGGAGCCGCCGAGATCGATCCAGCCGCCGCCGTTTCTGCCCGGAGCGACATTCTCGAGCCAGCGAACCAGCGAGTAGGAAAGGTAGCGCTGCAGATGCTGTCCGTTGTAGTTGGAATTTCTGGACTCGGTTCCCGTATAGATCATATCGAAGATTTCAGATTCATCTTTCGGGTTGTAACCGCATTCCTGAAAGGATTCATACCAGTTCGGGAATTTGATGATGAAGTTGACCTTCGGATTGATCTTTTTCGCAGCCGCAACGACCTCTTTCGAGACGTCATTGGCGACTTTCAGCTTATATTCCTTCCAGCTCATCTTGCCCTTGGCAGCGATACACTTTTCGCAGCGGCAGGCAGAGAAGAAATAATCGTCGAAAATGATTTCATCAAAATTTCTGGCAGCAGTTTCAACACAATCGACGAGTTTTTTGCGGTGGGCGGGATCCGTAAAGCAGGGAGTATCAAAGATCGAGGGCTTGCGCTCGCCGACCAACTGGGTGGTGGTGATGCAGCCGGAAGTTTCGATCCCGTTGCGCTCGAATACGCGCTTGACCATCTGCAGCTGTTCATCCGGAATATCCACAAGGCCGCGGTGATTCTCGATATAGGCCTTGTTGAGCGGCACATGCTCAAGATAGAAGTCGAGGTCTTTCTGCAGCTTTTCTTCGGTCACGCCGTTAATGTAGTAGGCAAAGACCAGAGAAGCCAGTTTGAAGTTTTTGAATTTTTTCATATTTTTCTTGTTTTCTCCTCTCAAGAATTTGATTCCATCGAGAAACGGCGGCATGATTCTGTCCTTCGCCGGCCGGATTACTGCTGAACTACAGAACTCCCTATCTGTATGTATCCGCAGAAAAAGCAGCGAAACTTTTTTGCAATATGCTCCGTTTGATCGATTCCGTTCTGACATTCGTCCGTAAAACGTACTTCACGAAACGAACACGATTTGAAATCATTATAACATAGTTCGGAAATAATGCAAGTCCCGAATCAAAGAGGAAAAAGAGGGACGGAAGGGTTGTTTTGAGAACCTTTAAACGGGTTTAACGAATAAATATACTTATGCTCTGCTCTTCTTTCATTTTTGAGTTTTCCCTGCATTTCGAAGCTCTGCTGCTGATAAAGACAGCTTTGAGCTTGTTAAATTTCTGAATTCATGTAAAATGTTCCACGTGGAACATTGTTGCCGTTGTTTTTATGT
>CAMPAR010000074.1 GCA_946632055.1 uncultured Lachnospiraceae bacterium | reverse complement strand
TCGGCGTGGTGGACCCGCTGCTCTCCGGTGTCCTGATGGTGACGGTCGGGCTGTCTCTCCTCTCCGTGATGCTGCCGCTGATCGGCATGATGAATTCGGTCGGATAAGGGGAGAACGCCATGTACAGCGATAAAAAGAAATCTCTGATTTCCCGCATTCTGCCGCCGGCACTTCTTCTCCTTCTCGCAGTGACCCTCGTGCTTCTCGTTTTCCTTCCGGGAAAGGACCTGAATGAAGAGGGCGCGGCCGCGATCAAGGCGGCGGTGGAGCGCTCGGCGAAGCAGTGCTATGCGGTGGAGGGCGTGTATCCGCCAAACCTGAAATACCTGGAGGAAAACTATGGGCTTCAGGTCAATACGAAGGATTTTTCGGTGCGGTATGAGGCCTTTGCGTCCAATCTGCCGCCGACTGTCATTGTGAAGATAAAGTAAAGTATTTCGAAAGGCATGTCAATGAAACGACAGAAGACTCCGTCCATGGGGATGTTTACAATCGGCATCGCGGCGCTCTTTCTGGTAGGATTTCTCCTGCTGGTGCTTTTCGGCGCGGTGACGTACCAGAGAACCGTGGACAGCCACAATCGGAATAACGGCGAACGCTCGATCCTTTCCTATCTCTCCGCCGTGACGAAGGCGAATGACCGGGAGGGGGCTTTCGGCGTTGAGGATTCTCCTTTCGGCCGTATGATTGTGATCCGGGAAAAGGACGGCTTCGGTCTCCGGATTTATCACGCCGATGGAAAACTCCTCGAGGAGTATTCCCGGCTCTCGATCGATCCGGACCCTTCCTCCGCGACCGTGATCGCGGATACGGAGCGCTTTGAGATCGAGGAAGTCAAGGACGGCTTCTGGCGGATTGTAACGGATCAGGGCGAAAGTCTTCTGGCGCTTCGGACTTCGGATGGGAGGTGATTCCGATTGAAACAGAAAGGGCATTTTACAGCGTTTTATATTGAAACTCTGGTGATGATCCTCGTGTTTGTCGGGATCATTCTGGTGCTGACGCAGGTCTTTGCCGCCGCGAAAAAGAAGAGCACCGAAGCGAAGACGCTGACGACGGCGGTCTGCCTCGCTGAAAACCTCGCTGAGGCCTTTCAGGCGGCGGAAACGCCGGACGAGCTGTACCGGCTTCTCGATGCGGCCGGGACGCACGAAAGCGACGGAAGCCTGTCCGGTTCGGTGAACTCCTTCACGGCTCTGTATAACGACGATATGAAGCTTGCGCCCGGCGGCGCCTACCGCATGGAGATGAACTGGGGAGCCGCGGAATCGGGACAGATTTCGGGGCTTGTCACGGTCATTCATGACGGCAGCGCGCTCTGGTCTCTGCCGCTTTCCTCCGCTGGAAAGGAGGGCTTCGCACGATGAAACAGATACCGATCAGGCTCGGGCCGCTGGCGGTTCTTCTGACCGTCATCAGCATCTGCCTTACGACGCTGGCCATCCTGACCTTCACGACTGCGCAGGCGGACATGCGGCTCTCGGAGCGCTTCGCCGATACCGTGAAGGAGCGCTATACGCTGGAGGCGGAAGGACAGCGCTTCATCGCGGAACTGAATACGAAAATTTCGGAAGAGGGCGCTGCGGCAGCCGAAGAATACCGGACGGAAGAAGGAGACTATGAAGAGCAGATCGTCCTCGGGGAAAGCACGCTTACGATTCGCTTCCGACTGACGGAGGGCGGCACCGAAGTCAGTGAGTGGCGCATGCTGCGCGACTGGGAGGAAGACCCGGATCTGAATTTCTGGGACGGCTTATAAAAGGGGAACGTATGAATATACAGGAAATCTTGCAAAAAGCAGTAGATATGGAGGCGGCGGACATCTTCCTTGTCGCGGGCCTTCCGGTGGTGCTGAAGTGCCATGGCCATCAGGAGCGCCTGCCGGGCGATATTCTGAAGCCGGACGGAATCGAGGTGCTGGTAAACGAAATCTACGGAGTCGCGAAGCGTGCGACGACCAATCTGGATGCCGGCGCGGACGACGACTTTTCCTTCTCGATTTTCTCGCTCGGGCGTTTTCGCGTGAACGTCTTCCGGCAGCGCGGCTCGCTCGCGGCCGTCATCCGTGTGATTCATTTCGGTCTGCCGGATCCGAAGGAACTCGGCATCCCGGAGAGCGTGCTGTCGCTCGCGGAAAACAAGAAGGGCCTCGTGCTGATCACCGGCGCGGCGGGAACCGGCAAATCCACGACGCTGGCCTGCATGATCGACCGGATCAACCGGAACCGGGACTGCCACATCATCACGATGGAGGACCCGATCGAGTACATTCACCGGCATGATAAGGCGATTGTGACCCAGCGTGAAATCTCCATCGACACGCCCGGATATCTGGAGGCGCTGCGTTCGGCGCTCCGGGAAAGCCCGGACGTCATCCTGCTCGGCGAGATGCGCGATTATGATACGATCTCGGCGGCGCTGACGGCGGCGGAGACCGGCGTCCTGCTGTTCTCGACGCTGCATACCTCCAGCGCCTCGAACACGATCAACCGGATCCTCGACGTCTTCCCGGCGAATCAGCAGCAGCAGGTCAAGATCCAGCTTGCCCAGATCCTGAAGGGCATCGTCTGCCAGCAGCTCGTGCCCTGCGTAAGCGGCGGACAGATTCCGGTCTTTGAGATCCTGAAATCGACGCCCGCCATTCAGAACATGATCCGTGAGGACAAGCTTCACCAGCTGGATTCCGCGATGCAGGCCGGCGCGGCGGACGGCATGTGTACGACCGACGGCAGCCTGTTAAAGCTCTACCGCGAGGGTAAAATCACGAAGGACACGGCGCTTCTTTCCTGCGTTTATTACGAAAATATGGTCAAACGCCTCGGATAAAAGCATTTTTTCTCAAAAAACCTTGATTTTTTGTTGGCAATTGTGACGAAATGTGTTTATAATAAGGTATCAGGAAGCGGTTCCATAACTTCCTGGGAAATACAGGAGGTACCGGCATATGTCTGATGAAAAGCTTCATGTTCAGATGTTCGGTGATTTTGCGCTTCGTTATCGGGGAAAGATTATCACGAACGAAGGCAGAACCAGTGAGTCCCAGTTCGCCTACCTGATGCAGCTTGTCCTGCACAACAGAAAGAACGGTATCAGCCGTGATCAGGTGGAGCGTATCCTTTTCGAAGACCGCGACCTCGACGACGTGCATCACGCGACACGATCGGTCGTCTATAATGCAAAAAAGAAACTGCGTTCCTCCGGCCTTCCGGATGTCAATTATCTGGAGGTCAGCAAGGGAGTTCTCCGCTGGACGGAGGAAATTCCGGTCGTGGAGGACGCGGAGGAGATGGAGCGCCTCGGCGCACTGGCCAGAGAGGCTTCGGATCCGGAAAGCAAAAAAGATTATTATCTGCAGGCCATTCATCTTTATACCGGAGAATTCCTGAGCAATCAGACCGCGATGGTCTGGGTGGCGCAGGAAGCGCGCCGCTACCGGACGCTCTTTGCGGAGCTCGTGGAGGAGTGCGCGGCGGTGCTTCGGGAAATGGACGATTATATCGAGCTGGAATCGCTCGGCGTCTACGCGGCGAAGCTGCAGCCCCTGTCCAACTGGGAGACGCTGTCGATGGAAGCGATGATTTCCATGGGGCGCTTTGAGGATGCGGTGAAATTCTACGATGAGACGATGGATCTGTATCTTCGCACCGAGGGACTGCGTCCTTCCCAGCGCATGATGGACCTGCTGCAGAAGCTCGGAACCCAGGTGGAGCACCAGTATGCGCTCCTGGATGAGATCCAGACGCAGCTGGAGAGCGAGGCCTCCCGTAAGCGCGGCGGATTTCTCTGCGCGTATCCGGTTTTCCAGGGCGTATACCAGATGGTGCAGCGCATGATGGAACGCGGCGGACAGTCGATCTACCTGATGCTCTGTACGGTGGTGGATTCCAAGGGAAACCCCATGAAACAGGGACCGCAGCTCGAGGACCTTTCCTCGAGGCTCTGCGAGGCGATCCAGAACTCGGTCCGGCATTCGGATGCGTTCTGCCGCTACGGAAAAGGTCAGTTCCTTGTGCTGCTCATCAATACGACGGCGGAGGACTGCTCGATCGTCCAGCGGCGCATCAACGATCATTTTATTATCGGCAGACAGCGTACCGGCATCCGGTACCATGTAAATATTGTTGTGAGCAAGTACTGACGATCTGCAGGAAGGACAAGCACTATGGCAGATTTCGGTTCACAGATTTATATCGGAACCCCGAACGGCGTTGTTTTCCTGATTAACGGCCGTTCCGGCGCCGAACTGGACGCTGAATACTATACCAGCTACAGCAAAGAGGCGCATAAAGTGACAAACTGGGATCAGTTTTTCTTTGAACTCGACAAGTTCTTTGATGATCTCAGATTCCCTTACCCGACCACGAATATCCGCTCCTTTACCGGAGATGTGAAACGTTCTTACCCCGAACCAGCGAGGCCTAAAGTTATGAAAGATGAAGAATTACTCATGAAGCACGGTGATCTCGGATCCTTTATTATCCGGGTGCAGCACAGACAGAACAGCTCCTGGCAGGGGCGCATTACATGGATGGAGAAGAACCAGACCATGTATTTCCGCTCGGCCTGGGAAATGATGAAGCTGATCGAGAGCGCGCTGGATACCGTGGCGCCGCCGGAAGAAGGAGAGGAAAACCTGAGCTGGGAGACGGAATAATTCCGTGCCCGGCTTCAAGAGACTGGTTTGTATACGGCAGGAGACGGTCTGTAAGTGAAAGCGGACGGTTTCCTGCCGCCTTGCTGATTACAGTGACCCTGAAAGATCATAACAGGAGGATATGAAATATGCTGACAACCGCGAAGCTGAAAGAATACGGCGCCAATGTGGAAGAAGGCCTGGCGCGCTGCATGAACAATGAGGGCTTCTATATCCGTCTGATCGGAATGGCCCTTTCTGACGCGAATTTTGGCCGTTTAGAGACGGCTCTCGCTGAAAACGACCTGGACTCCGCCTTTGAGGCTGCGCACGCTTTAAAGGGCGTTCTGGGCAATCTGGCGCTGAGTCCGCTGTTCATTCCGGCAAGCGAGCTGACGGAAGAGCTCCGGGGACGCACCGGGGCGGATTATCAGAGCTATTATGAACGGATCCGCACGGCGAAGGACGCACTGGAGAAGCTGTCGGAAGAGGATTAAAGGACGGAGGGACTTTTTGAAGCTGCCTCTAATGGAACGATATGGAAGAAATCAGACTGAATAAATATTTAAGCGACCGGGGCGTGTGTTCGCGCCGGGAAGCCGACCGCATGATGGAAGAGGGCCGGATCACGGTGAACGGACAGAGGGCGTCGGTAGGCGCGAAGGTGACGGACGCAGATGAGATCCGCGTGGACGGCGCGGTGGTTGACACAAAGAGTCCGGAGAAGGTCATCATCGCGGTGCATAAGCCGGTCGGCGTGGTCTGCACGACCAGGGAATTCCCGGGCGAGGAGAATATCCTGAGCCTGGTGGATTACGGAAGCCGTCTGTACCCCGTGGGGCGTCTCGACAAGGATTCCGAGGGGCTCATTTTCCTCACCAATGACGGAAACTTCGCGGCGGAAATCACGAAGGCCTCCGGGCATCACGAGAAGGAATACGAGGTGACGGTAAATCATGACCTGACGGATTCCTTCGTGAAGCGGATGGAGAAGGGCGTGTACCTCTCGGAGCTTGAGAAGACGACGGCGGCCTGCCGCGTGAAGAAGACCGGCGAACAGAGTTTTTCCATCGTGCTGACGCAGGGCCTGAACCGGCAGATCCGCCGGATGTGCTCGAGCTGCGGCTATGAAGTCCGGACCCTTCGCCGGATCCGGATCATGAATGTGCAGCTCGGTAAGATGAAACCGGGAGAGTGGCGCTTCATTACGGGAGCGGAGAGAACGGAGCTTCTAGCGGGGCTGAAAAAGAAGCCCTCTGCGCGGAAAGAAAACGCCGGAAGCCGAAACCTGACGAAGGAGCCGAAGACTTCCGCCTTTGAAGGAAAGAACCGCCGGAAATGACGCCGGGAGGAAAAGAATGCAGGGAACGAATGATGAAAAGCTCCTCCGAATGAAGGAGCTTGTGGCGGTACTGAATGAAGCTGCGCGTGCGTATTATCAGGAAAGCCGGGAAATCATGCCGAATGAGCGCTATGACCGGCTGTATGACGAGCTGGTAGAGCTGGAGACGGAAACGAACACCGTGCTTTCCGGCTCGCCGACGCATTTTGTCGGCTACGAGGTTCTGTCGGAACTTCCGAAAGAGCGCCACGAGTTCCCGGCGCTGTCTCTGGATAAGACGAAGGAAGTGGAGGCGCTGAGCGCATTCCTCGGGGATACGGCGGGCGTGCTGTCCTGGAAGCTGGACGGACTGACGATCGTCCTGACCTATGATAACGGCGAGCTTTCGAAGGCCGTGACGCGCGGCAACGGCGAGATTGGCGAAGTGATCACCGGGAACGCGAGGACCTTCCGGAATCTGCCGCTTCGGATTCCTTTCCGGGGGCATCTGGTGCTACGCGGGGAAGCAGTGATCCGCTATTCGGATTTTGAGCGCATGAATGCCGAGATCCCGGAGGAGTCCAAATACAAGAATCCCCGGAATCTCTGCTCCGGCTCCGTCCGGCAGCTCGATCCTTCCGTGACAGCGGAGCGCTGCGTCAATCTCATCGCCTTTTCGCTCCTTGCGGCGGAGGGCGCCGAGCTTCCGAATTCCTTCATGAAGCGCATGGATTTCCTGGACACGCTCGGCTTTGAAACCGTGGAGCGGATTCCCGTCACGGCGGAGTCGATGCCGGAAGGCGTGGAATATTTCAGGAAAAAGATCGAGCACTACGATGTGCCGTCCGATGGGCTCGTCCTGATGATGGATGACATCGCCTACGGGGAATCCCTCGGCCGCACGGCCAAATTTCCGAGGAACTCCATTGCCTTCAAATGGCAGGACGAGAAGGCGGAGACGATTCTTCGGGAAATCGAATGGTCCGCGTCCCGCACGGGGCTCATCAATCCCGTGGCGATTTTCGATCCGGTGGAGCTCGAGGGTACGACCGTGTCGCGCGCCTCGGCGCACAATATTTCCATCATGGAGGAACTGCAGCTCGGCATCGGCGACCGCATTCTGGTATACAAGGCGAACATGATCATCCCTCAGATCGCCGAAAACCTCACGAAATCCGGGCGTCTCACCATTCCCGATGTCTGTCCCGTCTGCGGTGAGAAAACCGAAATACGGGACGAATCCGGCGTCCGTACGCTGTACTGCACGAATCCGTCCTGCGCGGCGAAGCAGATCAAGTCCTTCGACCTTCTCATGAGCCGGAACGCGCTGAAAATCGACGGCCTCTCGGAAGCGACGATCGAGAAGTTTGTGGACCGGGGGTTCGTGAAGAGCTTTGCGGATATTTTCCGCCTGTCCCGATACCGCGATGAGATCGTCACGATGGAGAGCTTCGGCGAAAAATCCTTCGAAAACATGATCGCCTCGATTGACGGGGCGAGAAAAACCACGCTCGCAAGGCTGCTGTACGGAATCGGAATCCCGGGCATCGGCGTGGCGGGCGGACGGCTTCTGTCGGAGCATTTCGGCGGAGACCTGCAGGCCTTGAGGCAGGCATCGGAGGAGGAGCTGCAGGCCATCGAAGGCATCGGCGCCGTCACGGCGAAGGATATCGTGAACTATTTTGCCGATCCCGTGAAGGCGGAGGCGCTGGACGATCTTCTCAGGGAGCTCGAGCTCGAAAAAGAGGAGGGAAGCGCTGCTGAGCAGCCGCTAGCGGGAAAGACCTTTGTCATTACCGGCGCCGTCCACGAATTCAAAAACCGCGACGAGCTGCGGGAATTCATTGAGGCACGCGGCGGCCATGTGGCAGGCTCCGTCAGCAAAAACACGGATTACCTGATTAATAACGATGTGAATTCTTCCTCCGGGAAGAATAAGAAAGCGAAGGAACTCGGCATCGCGATTATCGACGAAGCCGGCTTCCTCGCACTGTGCTGAACCAGGCGCTTTTATAACAGAAAAAGGCCGGAAACCCTGAAGTGCGGTTTCCGGCCTTTTTCTGTTTTGCGCTTGAAGTGACTCGAACACTCGACCTGCCGCTTAGGAGGCGGCCGCTCTATCCAACTGAGCTACAAACGCAGATTTTTGATCGGATCATCTGTCCTGTGATCGTCACCCGACTATTCTACAACAAAGACGCGTGCTCGTCAAGCATGCTTTTTCATGTCGCCGAGAAGCCAGCCGTGGCATTTGATGCGAAGACCCGGGGCGGGAACACCCAGAAGGTCGTCCGTATGGATGGCGATCAGCATTTCCATGCCGTTCGTGCGGATCTTCATGCGGTAGAAATGTTCTTTGGTCAGCTCGTTCTCGAACATCTGAACCGCTTCGATCTCGCCCATGACATAGTAGCGGTCCGACTCCATTCCGTGGGGCATGAAGAAGGAATTGACCATGGTATAAATGTCCGTGTCATGGAGGTGATCCATGACATTTTTATACCGCATCATTTCCTGCCGCGTCAGTTTGTCGAGCGCGTCCGGATCTCCCTGCGAGGCCTCGTTCAGAAGCTTGCGTTCGAGCTCCGTGCCGCCGTTGCGGGTGTCGAGAACCTTCTCGGTTTCCAGGATCGGCAGCAGAATCGTTCCGTCGGAGCAGAGCATGGAGAGGGCAACATTTGTAAACGGACGGTCCAAAAGACCGCTCGTCTCGTCGCGCACGACATCCACCAGATTCCGGATCGTAAAGATGAGCGCCATGCCCATCCGATAGTCCTCGCACATGCCGATGTAGCTGTCCTTGGACGCCTGTTTTTCGTAGCTTAAGTGCGCGTCGGAGGAGATAAAGGTGGAGGCGATGAAGGGAAAATAATATTCCGGAACCAGCGTTCCGTGTTCATCAATTTCCCCGACGACGGAAACGCCTGCGTGGCCGGCGATTTCCCGCTCGGCCACGGCCAGGTTGTTTTCCGCATCCAGTGAAACTACGCTCAGCTGATCCGGCTTTTCGATGACCCAGTTTGTCAGTTCATTCAGTTGTTTTTTGGTTCGAAGGCTTTTAAAACCGATCGAGCGTAAGAATTCATGCATGCTTTCTATCAATTCCTTTATTCAGTCAGTGCTTCGGTACGAGCTCGGTCATGCCGCCCATGTAGGGACGGAGCACTTCCGGAATCGCCACCGTTCCGTCGGCGCGGAGATTATTCTCCAGGAAGGCGATCAGCATTCTCGGAGGCGCGACGACCGTATTGTTCAGAGTGTGGGCGAGATATTTTTTGCCGTCCTCGCCGTTTACGCGGATGCGGAGCCGGCGGGCCTGAGCGTCTCCCAGGTTCGAGCAGGAGCCGACCTCGAAATATTTCTTCTGGCGCGGCGACCAGGCTTCGACGTCCAGGGATTTGACCTTCAGATCCGCGAGATCGCCCGAGCAGCACTCCAGCGTGCGGACCGGGATGTCCATGCTGCGGAAAAGATCCACGGTGTTCTTCCAGAGCTTATCATACCACATCGGGCTGTCCTCCGGACGGCAGATGACGATCATTTCCTGCTTCTCAAACTGATGGATGCGGTAGACGCCGCGCTCCTCGATTCCGTGCGCGCCTTTTTCCTTGCGGAAGCAGGGCGAATAGGAGGTCAGTGTATACGGAAGTTTTTCCTCCGGAATGAGCTGATCGATGAATTTTCCGATCATGGAGTGCTCGGAGGTGCCGATCAGGTACAGGTCCTCGCCTTCGATCTTGTACATCATGGCGTCCATCTCGGCGAAGCTCATGACGCCGGTGACGACATTCGAACGGATCATGAAGGGCGGCACGCAGTAGGTGAAGCCGCGGTCAATCATAAAGTCACGCGCATAGGCGATGACAGCGGAGTGCAGGCGCGCAATATCGCCCATCAGGTAGTAGAAGCCGTTTCCGGCCACGCGTCCCGCCGCGTCCAGATCGATTCCGTCAAAGGTCTCCATGATCTGGGTGTGGTAGGGAATCTCGAAGTCCGGGACCACCGGCTCGCCGAAACGCTCAACTTCCACATTGCAGCTGTCGTCCGGGCCGATCGGAACCGAAGGATCGATGATCTGCGGAATCACCATCATTTTCTGAAGAAGATCCGCCTCGACCTGCTTTTCCTCGGCGGAGAGCTCGTCAATGCGGGCGCCGTCCTTGCTGACTTCTGCCTTGACGGCTTCGGCTTCCTCCCGCTTTCCCTGCGCCATCAGCGCGCCGATCTGCTTGGAAGCCTTGTTCCGCGCGGCACGAAGCGCTTCGACTTCGCTCTTGATCTCGCGGTTTCTCTTGTCCAGCGCGAGAACTTCATCAACCAGCGGAAGCTTCGCGTCCTGGAACTTCTTTTTGATATTTTCGCGGACTGCGTCCGGGTTTTCTCTGACAAATCTGATGTCAAGCATAACAATTCCCTTCTCTTTGATATTTTAAGTGAAATATTAAGTGATATCCGGAGCGCTTCGCACTTCGTGCTCCCGCGCTCCTCCCACATTCCGCACTTTCGCGAGGATAAATCCCCGCTTCGCGCTCCATGTGGGGCGGGTCAATAAGCCTTACTCCC
>CAMPAR010000073.1 GCA_946632055.1 uncultured Lachnospiraceae bacterium | reverse complement strand
AGTTCACAGAAATAATTAGCACTCACCGTTGACAAGTGCTAACAAAAGTGCTATAACATAGTCAGAACAAAGGAACAGAGAAGACCAAAAGGACTGATGGTTCCGATGATCCAAACCCTCCGTCCCATTTGCTCAAGGAGCAGTGATGAACCTGAAGAAGATGATACAAAAGCTTCAGGGAAGTCGCAAATAATTGAGTAAAGGAGGAAATGACTTATGTTACTGCCCAGTATTTTTGGTGAGGATTTATTTGATGACTGGTTCGATTTCCCGGATTTCAGGGATATGAACCGTACGGAAAGGAAACTTTACGGAAGACACGCCGACCGGATGATGAAGATGGATGTCCATGAGGCGGAAGACCACTATGAAGTGGATATCGATCTGCCGGGCTTCAAGAAAGAGGAGATCACCCTGGAGCTGAATGAAGGCTATCTGACCGTGCAGGCCGCGAAAGGCCTCGATCAGGACGAGAACGACAAGAAGGGCAAGCTGATCCGTCAGGAGCGTTACGCCGGCGCAATGCAGCGGAGCTTCTACGTCGGGGAGCAGGTCAAGGAAGAAGACATCAAGGCCTCGTTCAAACACGGCGTCCTGAATCTGCAGATTCCGAAGACCGAGGCGCCGAAGCTTCCGGAAAAGAAGACGATTATGATCGAAGGATAACAAACGTAAAACCCTCCGGGCCGTGAGCCCGGAGGGTTTTTTGCTGTCCAGTTACAGAACTCGCCTGCGCTTAGCGGCGGATCAGGCGCGCATCTGCGGGAAGGGACGGATGCCTTCCACAGCATCGGCAGGAGTCATACGGACTTCGTCGTTGTCGAGATCGATCAGCACGTACTTATCATTACCCATGCCGAGCTCCTTCATATAGGAGAGCTGGCGGAGGCCGTGACGGGTGACGATCCGCTCTACCATGGCCTTCTGATCCTCTTCCTTCATGGCAAAGAGAATATCCACACAGGCCTGGTCGATGGCAACGATATCAAGAGAAGCCAGAATACCGACGTTCGGGGTCTTGACCGGCTCCGCGGCGATACCTTCGCAGTCACAGGAGACGGACATGTTCCGCATGACGTTGATGTAGGAGACCTTCTTTCCGAAGAAATCGATGGTCGCCTTGGTGGACTCGGAGATCTTCTCCATCAGCTCTTCTTCGACAGCGCCCCAGCCGTCATTACCGCGGCTGTGAATCATGCCTTTGCCGATGCGGCCGTCCGCGCAGCCGATTCCGATATTCTTATTGGAGCCGCCGAAGCCGCCCATGGTATGTCCTTTGAAGTGCGTCAGAGCAAGCAGGGAATCATAGTTCGTCATATGGCTGCCATGGTACATTTCCTTGAACCACTTGCCGCCCTTCACGGGAAGTGCAACGGTGCCTTCTTCATCCATGATGTCCACCGGGCAGAAGTCCCAGCCGTTGATCTCGAGCGTCTTGCGGTGCTGCTCCGTGGTATAGCGGTCGCCGTCATAGTAGGTGTTGGTTTCCACGATCGTGGCATCCGGAAGCTCCTTCGCCATGAATTCCTTTACCCACGCAGAGGGGATGATGTTCGGACCGTGGGGCTCGCCGGTATGAAGCTTGACTGCGATTTTTCCGGTGAGGTTCGCATTCACTTTCTCATAGACCTTCATGATCCCTTCGGGAGAAAGATCGCGCGTAAAGTAGACGATGGATTCGTTGCCGGTTCTTTCGCTGTAGGGGACGTACTTCCTGCCGTCCGTTTCGTAGTTTGCCATTCTGACAACCTCCTCATTGAATAGATATACTTGTTATTTACTATAACACAAATCCGTTGGAAATCAATCCCCCATGGGCAAGCTGAACGACACTCCGGACAGAGTGGTTTCTGTAACAAACGGTATCACGCAGTATGATTTTCTTATCGGCTGCGCAGCGGGAGAGCTCAGAGTGCGGCACCGCATCAGTGCCTGTGAGGATGAAGTATAAGAAGCAATGAACTCAAACCGGTTCTGTCTGGCTGACAGTTGTTCATTGCGAAAAAACACTTTACTTTATCATAAGGCTGTGGTATATTATTTTTCCGCGACAAAAACAGCCTTGCCTCTTCTGCAGTGCCGGGAAAAACCGGAAAAGCGGAGGATGCTGTAAAACAGTAGGATCGGATCTTATTTACAAGGAGGCTCATATGAAAGATTATCCAGTGATTGACCTTGCGGCAACAGGAGCAAGAATCCGTCAGCTTCGTCTGAAAAACAACCTCCGGGTTGAAGACGTCAGCGAGTACATGGGTTTTGAATCCGTACAGGCGGTGTACAAATGGCAGAGAGGAGAGAGCCTGCCGACAGTTGATAACCTGTTTGCGTTAAGCAGACTGTTTGGAACCTCAATGGAAAATATACTGATTGAAAGAGGAGAGGACGAAAGTTCTCTCCTTCCTCATTTTAAGGGAATGCCGTGCAGCGGTATGATTTATACATCCCGGATGGCCGTATATTAAAACCCCTCTGATGAATGATGATCATTCTTTCAGAGGGGTTCTGTTCTTATATGACCGGAGCCAGTCCATATCTTGTATGAAAGCGGTTTGTTTACTGGATATCTAGTACTGGAAAAAGCAGAAAAACTATAGTATAATTAAGAAAATCTTAGGATCGTATTCAATAAAATAAATATCTGTTATCCTTTTTCGTTCTTCGCCGGTGCGGACGCCGTCAGTGCTTCGCGGCCGACGAGGCCGAGAAGGAGGAACATAAAGGGCGTGACCATCGGTTGCTCGGGCACGAAGAAGGCCTGAACGAGATAGGCGATGAGCGCTGCGACGAGCGGCAGGAATCTTCGGCGGCATTTCCGTATGACCGGAATGAGGACGGAAGCGAGAACGCCGAGGAAGGAAATCAGACCGAAGAGCCCGACGGAGAGCAGATACTGCAGGAAAATGTTATGGGCGCTGTCAAATACCTGACCGGTTACCGTGGTCATTTCCGAGCCGAGGAAGTCGCGATAGAAGAGCTTCAGGGTGTCGGGACCGGTTCCGACCAGTTTCCGAAGGAACGGCGCATCGGCAAAGAGCTGAAGGCTGCGGTTCCAGATGTAGCCGCGGCTTTTCGCAAGTTCTCCGCTGATGAACGGGCTGTCCGGCAGAATTCCGGCGGCCGAGAGGATCGCGAGGAGGACAAAGACGGCGAATAAGACCGCAAAGACCAGCGCGATGATCTTCCGAAGACGCAGCGGGTCGAGACGGAACGTTTCCTTTTCAACCGCAGCGGAAAAGATCCGGCACAGGGCGTAGGCGATAATCAGTACGCCGAGAAGAACCGGGCAGAGCGCCGGGCGGAACAGGAAGGCGGTAAATCCTTCCGGCTGAAGGGGCAGTCCGCCGAAGAGGTATAACAGCCGCGCGGCGAGGATCGCAAAAGGAACCGGCACCAGCGCGAGGCTGAGCTTTTCACCGTATCCCTCCACGTTCCTGAAGAGGAACGGCAGGAGGAGAATGGCCGCGAAGAAGCCGATGATGCCGCTGTCGTTATTGGAGGCAATCATCGCGGTCTCCACGATAAAGAGAATCAGGAGAAGGGCGCGTTCCTCCGTACGGATGTAGGCGGCGGTTCCGAAAGACGCCATGAGGCAGAGATAGCCGGAGAAGAAGCTGCTGTAACCGAGGGTGGAGAGATACTGACCGCGCAGGGCTTCCGGCACAGCGGAAACGAGGCCGAAAAGATTCATTCCGAGCAGATTGAAAATTCCGAGCGCCGCGACAATCAGGGCCGTACCCATCAAGGGAAGCGTGAGAAGCTTCACGCGGACCGGGACGAGGAGCAGGATCAGACTGCATAGAATCCCGGCGCCGAGGAACCAGAAGCCGATATAGCGGCTGCCGGAACCGGTGAAGGATGTCGGGCGGTACGGAGATACGATCGCCGAAAGCAGCGTGAACACGAGAAAAGCGCCGAAAAACAGCGCCTGCGGGCGCGTCAGGCGTACATGCAGCTCGAAAAGCTCCCTGCGGAGCATGAGAAGCAGGATGAGGGCGACTGAAGCGGCAAGCGTGAGAAAAATAAAGAAGAGGCTCTTGCTCTTCTGGATATTGAAATAGTAGTGGGTCATAAACAGCGGGAAAACGGTCCCGACGAGAATACAGAAGCCGGTGAGCAGATTTCCGGCGGTCAGTCTGTCTTTCATAAAGGTATCCTTCCTGACGACTTGAAGTCAAAAGGTGACATTCGGAGCGCTTTGCGCTTAGGTATCCTATTATACACGAAAACTTCAAAAAAAAGAAGATATAAAAAGAAACAAAAAAGGAGAGGGAGCGGATGAAGAAAAAGTATGGGTTTGGCTTGGCGGCCGGACTTGTTCTTACAGTTCTCACAGCGTTTCTGGCAGTTCGTACGGCAGCTTCGGGATTGCCTGTTCCGGCATTGACATCATTGACATCGGGCGGATCCGGCCAGATGACCATCGCGTGGAACGCGGTTTCCGGCGCAAAAGGCTACAATGTGTACAGAGCCTCGGGCTCGGACACCTACAAGATTACCGTTCATGATGAGAACGGAAATGTGTCCTTTAACGGCAGCGCAGGGTATACGAAGATTGCGAGCGTCGGCGCGAATGTAACTTCCTATACCGACACCGGTCTGGTGGACGGGCGTACCTATGAGTACACCGTGGAGGCGTATGATGACGGCGGCGCGAGCGGCTACGGAACCGGTCTTTCCGGTCATACGGCCTTTGATGTCCTTCAGTGCTGGGAGATGCGCATTTCGAACCTGACGTCCTCCGGCTTCGATGTGACTGCGAAGGTCGTGTCTCAGACCGGGATCAGCAAGGTCAACGTGGCGGTGTGGAGCCGCGCGAACGGTCAGGATGATCTGAAGTGGACTCAGGCCTCCGGCGGGAACGGCGTTTATACCTGCCGGGTCAATACTTCGGACCATAACGGGGAAACCGGCATGTATGAGGTACATGTGGAGCCGATGGACAACAACGGAAAGAAGTCGGCGGATTACGGTGAGGCGAGCAATAACTTCGCCTACATTATGGTGCCGTCCAAGGCGCCGACACTCACGAATCCGGCCGTGAACGGAGTTTCGGCGTCCGGCTATCAGGTGGCGCTGACCTTCTATTCGGAGAGCGGCGTCAAGTCTGCGGAAGCGGTTACCTGGACGACAGCCGGAGGCGAGGATGATGTGAAGACGACCGGCGCTCAGGTCGATGCGGCGAACCATATCATCCGGGCGGATATCAAGGCCTCCGACCACAAAAACGAGACCGGCGAGTACAACACGAAGATCCGGATGTACAATAACGACGGAAAGATCACGACCTATGATTTCAAGGTCAACGTCGGGAACGCCGGGAGCGAGCTTGCGGTGACGCATATCGATGTCTGCTTCGGCGATGCGACGCTGATTGAGTCTGCCGGAAAGTATATGCTGGTGGACTGCGCGGAATCGGACGAGGTCTACAATGTCCTTCAGATCCTGAAGGAAAAGAATACCGGTAAGATTCCGGTCCTGATCAGCCATGTGCATTCGGACCACGCGGGCGGACTGATTCCGCTGATCGAGGCAGGCTTTGTCAGCGCGGTTTATGTCGATACGGCAGCATATTCAGAGGTGTATTTCGACGGACGGAAGGTGGAAGAGAACCTGAACTATGCGCGTTCCCACGGTGTTCCGGTGACGGATATCAACGCGCAGAAGAGCTACCAGGTCGGCAATGCGACGGTTGAAGTGGTAGGTCCTGTGAAGTCCTACGGTTATGCTACGCCGAGTTCCACCAATAACCGCAGTATCTGGCTGAGAGTTACGGGCGGCGGAAAGAAATATCTTCTGGCCGGCGATTCGGAGATGATCGCCGAAAGAGACCTGGTTGCGGCGGGCGTCAATATTGACGTGGATTATGTCAAGCTGAACCATCACGGGCTGCGTTCCTCTACTTCTGCGGAATACATTAAGGCGACGAGCCCCGCGCAGGCCTTTGTCAGCGATAACCCCTTCAACGCGCCGGTGGACGCCTCCGGTACGAAGAGGATGACCGCGGCGGGCGTTCCGGTCTTCCATACGCAGCAGGTCGGGACCATCCTGAACCGGATTACCGACGGGAAGAATATTGTGACCGCCATGAAGTGCGGTGAGGAAGCGCCGGCGCCGAGCTATGTCTACGGCGGCGTGGATTATACGAATGAGTTTGACCCGGTGTATTATTCGAACCGGTATCCGGACCTGAAGGCAGCCTTCGGGAATAATGAGTTCCTGCTGCTGCAGCACTGGGTACAGTTCGGCAAGCGTGAGCAGCGGACGGCAAAGGATCCGAACGCGCCTGCAAAGAACAGCGGAAACTCCGGAAGCTCAGGCGGAAAGTATGTCTACGGCGGCGTGGATTATACGAATGAGTTTGACCCGGTGTACTATTCGAACCGGTATCCGGACCTGAAGGCAGCCTTCGGAAATAATGAGTTCCTGCTGCTGCAGCACTGGGTGCAGTTCGGCAAGCGTGAGCAGCGGACGGCGAAGGACCCGAATGCGCCTGCGAGGAACAGCGGAAACTCCGGAAGCTCAGGCGGAAAGTATGTCTACGGCGGCGTGGACTACACGAATGAATTCGACCCGGTCTACTATTCCAACAGCTATCCGGATCTGAAGGCGGCGTTCGGAAATAATGAATACCTCCTTCTGCAGCACTGGGTACAGTTCGGAAAGCGCGAGCGGCGTACCGCGAAGGGCGGAACACCGGCGGCCGGCGGAACCTATGTATACAATGGCGTCGATTATTCCGGCGAATTCAACCCGGATATTTACGCGAGCCGCTATGCGGACCTGCGGGCAGCCTTCGGAAATAACTCCTATCTGCTGCTGCAGCACTGGGTGCAGTTCGGCAAACGAGAAAACCGCCGTGCGCTGTAAGTGCGGCTGAGGCTGTAAAGTCATATTAAACTAAAAGGACCTCCGGGCAGATGGCCCGGGGGTCCTGTATTTTTGGCACTCGTGTGCGGGTTTTGGTTTATTCTTCCGGGCTTTCCGGCTGGGCTTTTGCTGCGGCGCCGCCAAGATCCATGTCCGAGAGATCAAAATCTCTGGAGGTCAGAAGCGACAGATCCGCATCCGGCTCTGCGACGAGACGCCGGGACTGATTCAGGATCGCTTCCTCGATCTTGTTGCGGACAAGGCGGCCGTTTCCGGCAGTCGCGGAACGGGTGGCCTGAACCAGATTGAAGTAGGTGAGGAGTGAAATCTCAGCGCCTTCATCGATCTGGTAGCCTTTGGAGCGCGCGGTGATTTTGGCGATATCCAGAAGCTCCTGGCCGGTGTAATCCGGGAATTCAATGACATTCGGGAAACGGCTTTCGAGACCGGAGTTCGCCGTCAGGAATTCCTTCATTTCCTTGCTGTAGCCGGCAAGGATCACGATCAGATTGTCCCGGTTATCCTCGATGCCCTTGACGAGGGTGTCGATCGCTTCGAGGCCGAAGGAATCATCCTTGCCCCGGTACAGCGAGTAGGCTTCGTCGATGAAGAGCACGCCGCCGATGGCTGACTGGAGCACCTGATTTGTCAGCGGGGCGGTGTGACCGACATAACGACCGACAAGGTCCGCACGGGAGACTTCGATGAGCTGTCCGCCGGAAAGGACGCCGATGGCCTTCAGATAGCGGCTGATGATCCGGGCGATCGTGGTTTTGCCGGTGCCGGGCGAGCCGGTGAAGATCATATGCTTGGAGACCTCCGAAACCTTGAGGCCTTCCTCGCGGCGCTTCTTCTGAACCGCATAATATTCTTCGAGACTGAAGATGTATTCCTTGATTTTCTGCAGGCCGACGATTTCCGCCATCTCGGCCTTGACTTTTTCCAGTTCGCCCTGGTATCCGCCCGGGAGGCTGGCGAGAAGATCAACCGAGCCGCCGCCGACTTTAGCAAGAACCTTGCCGTCTTCGACCGCGAGCTCGACCTCTGCATCCTTTTCATAGCTGCCTTCGAGGCGGAGATTTGCGAGGCTCCGTTCGAGATTATCATAGAAATGAAGAATCCCGGTCAGTCCCGCGCCGCGCTCGGCATAGTGCAGACTGTTGTCGATAAAGGCGGAAACCGCGCCGGTGAGGCGGAAGGAGAACTGATTCTCGGCGGTTTCCTTCAGCTTCTTCAGGCGGACGCGGGAAACCTTCTTCAGGCTTTCTTCGTCGAGAGAAGCGGTGGTGCAGATGTCTCCGAGAGCGTTGACAAAGGGGGCGCCGAGCGCTCCTGCCAGCTTATCCACGCCCTTGTTGCTGATGAAGACGAGGTATTTGCCGGCGGCCGTAAAGGAGCTGACCGCTTCCGAAGCAAAGGAGGTGTTGACGTTGACAAGCTGCCCCTTCTGCAGGATGTAGCGCTCCGAGAGCATGCAGCGGCCTTCTTTGACGAGCTCGATGAGGTAGGTCAGATAGCTGATGTGGCAGGCGTCGAAGTTCTCAAAGAGGATGACCTCCGCGCGGCTGGAGAGCGCCATGTAAAGATCCTGCAGGAACACCTTGTCGCTGCCCGAATTCGGGTAAAGCGAGAGATCGATGATGGTGATCTCGGGGTTCTTCAGGATGTTCTTCTTGTAGAGCTCCTCCACGGTAATCCGTAGAGCGGTATGCTTTCCGCTGTCCTCCGGCCCGGTAATGTAGAAGCTGTTCCGGGGGAAGCCTTCCTTTTCCGGCATGACAAAGGGCCGCTTGAAGGCGATCACGAGCTGCTTCAGGAAGTTCTCCTGGCCGAAGATTTCCTCTCCGACCGAAGAAGCGATACCGTTAAAGGACTCGAGATCCACAGCTACAGGCGCTTCCTGAGGAAGAGAAGCGGCAGCGGCGTTCTCCTGAGCGCCGTGCATCAGGCCGAAGTCGGAAAAGACGTTCGCGTATGCGGCGGCTTCCGGGTTCTCGGCGCCGCCGGACAGGTTCTGAACCGCCTTCGCGTTGTCCAGATTCATCTGCGCGAGCGCGCCGAAATCCTTCATCAGGTTTTCGTTCAGATTCGAGATTTCCTGCTGCAGATCCATGTTGTAGCTCACATCCCGACCGGTTACCACACGCAGATTCTCCAGAAGCGTGCCGCCGAATTTATTCATGCGTTTTCTGGCCTTGTCGATATCTTCGGCAGAGTAGAAATTGGGCTTTTTACTGTAAGATCCGCCCATCAGGTCATCAAATGTATTCATAGGACTCCTTTACGCGGCAGGTACAGGGTGTTTGCCGGATCAGTAAATGGGGAAACGCTCGCAGAGCGCTGCGACTTCTTCGGTGACGCGGGCCTTGTTTCCTTCGAAATCTTCCACGATATCCGCAATCCAGTTGCCGATGACGGTCATTTCCGTCTCTTTGAAGCCGCGGGTCGTCACGGCCGGCGTACCGATGCGAAGACCAGAGGTCACAAAGGGACTCGCCGGATCATTCGGAATCGTGTTCTTATTGGCGGTAATGTGCACTTCATCGAGCCGGTGCTCCAGCTCCTTGCCGGAAATGCCGGCGTTCACGAGCTTCAGGAGCATCAGATGGTTGTCCGTGCCGCCGGAGACGAGCTCCAGGCCGCGGGACTGAAGGGTATCCGCAAGAACGGCCGCGTTCCGGATGATCTGCGCGGAATATTCGGAGAATTCCGGCTTCAGCGCTTCGCCGAAGGCAACGGCCTTGGCGGCGATGATGTGCATCAGAGGACCGCCCTGAGTGCCGGGGAAAACAGCCTTGTCGATGGCCTTCGCCAGCTCTTTTCTGCAGAGGATCATACCGCCTCTCGGGCCGCGCAGGGTCTTGTGCGTCGTGGTCGTGACAACATCGGCATAGGGCACCGGGGACGGATGATGACCGGTCGCCACGAGGCCTGCGATATGCGCCATATCCACCATGAGATAGGCGCCGACCTTGTCGGCAATCTCCCGGCAGCGGGCAAAATCGATGATGCGCGGATAGGCGCTGGCGCCGACCACGATCAGCTTCGGCCGGCATTCAAGCGCGATGCGCTCCATCTCGTCATAGTCGATGCGCTCGGTTTCCTTATTGACACCGTAAGGCACGATATTGAAGTACTTGCCGGAAATGTTGACCGGCGAACCGTGCGAAAGATGTCCGCCCTCGGAAAGGTTCATGCCCATGACGGTATCGCCCGGCTGAAGGAGGGCGAAGAACACGGCGAGATTGGCATTGGCGCCGCTGTGGGGCTGAACGTTGGCATGCTCCGCGCCGAACAGCTGCTTCGCGCGGTCGCGGGCAATGTTTTCCACGATATCCACATACTGGCAGCCGCCGTAGTAGCGCTTGCCCGGAAGCCCTTCGGCATACTTATTGGTCAGGACGCCGCCGGCCGCGAGAAGGACGGCGGGACTTACGATATTTTCGCTGGCAATCAGTTCGATGTTGCCGCGCTGACGGGACAGTTCTAGGCCGCAGGCCGAGGCAACTTCGGGATCGAAATTCTGCAGTTCTTCAAAAAAGTTCATGGAACCCTCCTCTGGTGACAGTATAGTTATCATTATTGTAATATAAACAGCAGGAAAACACAAGTGAGAATTCGGGGAAATCTGCACATATGAAGGATAGAAATA
>CAMPAR010000072.1 GCA_946632055.1 uncultured Lachnospiraceae bacterium | reverse complement strand
AAGAGGAGCCGGTGAATGCGACGGAGGAGCAGCTTGCGGCGGCGGAAGCCTACAGCGAGATGTTCGGCGAAGAAGCGGCGAAGAAGCTCGCCCCGTATATCCTGACGGAAAAAGCAGAGTTTCAGGGAGCCTGTGAGGGGGTCGCAATGGAATATGTACTGTCGGACGAACACCAGGTGCTGGCGATCTTCTCCGAAGACTCTTCAAAAAATGTTCTCGGAAAGATGTACGGATTACGGGCGGCTTCGGAAGAAACCTTTTTCTACGGCACCGAAGTTCACGAACTGGACTGGCAGAAAGAAGAAGGAAAAAATTATTATCTGGCCATTTCCGAATGCGCTGGGAAGTGCGGTTCTGTATGGTATATAATGTCGCAGAACAGCGGAACCGTTGATCCGGATACGAGACAGAAAGTGAAGCTTTCCCCCATGAAGACTCTGCACAGTGAAGGTGACGAAAACTTCGGGAATATCTCCGTCTCCATGCTTTCTCTGTGGGCAGAGGATCACACCATGGAACCGGCAAATGGCACGATTACCGACGTCTGGCCGGCGCATGACCTTGAGATCCGCCTGAAGAACGGAAAGGTGCTCGGCGGCACAAAGGAAGAGCTTGCCGCCCATACCGGGAACGCGGCGCTCATTGCGCGCGGCGTCGAGTGGAACCGTCCGGATAACATTTATTTTTCAGCGTACTTTCCGGAAATTCTGGATCTTGATCAGGCAAAATCCATTGTAATTGACGGCACGGAATTTCCGCTGAAGTAACAGGAGAAAACAGACATGATTTATGAAGAACGAAAGAGCATCCGAAAGTACAAGGCAGAGATGATCCCGGAGGACGCGCTTCGGGAGATCCTTGAAGCCGGGCGTCTCGCGCCGTCCGCGAAGAACCGCCAGCCCTGGCGCTTTCTTGTCGCGACGGGAGAGAAGAAGGCGGAAATCCTGAACGCGATGGAGCAGGGCATCCTCCGCACGAAGAAGTCGAAAGTCATGCCGGAGAAATTCAAGAAGGGCCTCGCAAGCGCCGAGAATACGCTCCGGATCATGCGGGAGGCGCCGGTCCTCGTCCTCGTGATGAATACGCATTCCGGCGATCCCTATGGGCTGAATTTTGCCGGAAAACGCGTCTCTGAGATTCACGATTCGCTTTCCATCGGCGCGGCAGTCGAGAACATGTGCCTCAGGGCAACCGAGCTTGGCATCGGGTCTCTCTGGATCGCGAATACCGTGTACGCCCATAAGGAAATCACGGCGGTCCTGCATACGAAAGACCAGCTGTCCTGCGCGGTCATATTCGGCTATTCGGACGAAAAGCCCGCCGGACGGCCGCGGAAGGCTTTCGACGAAGTGGTGGAGTTCCTGTAAATGGATACCATACTGATTCTCGAGGACGATGAGGTCCTCCTCGACGGACTGGCGATCCTCCTCTCAGGGGCCGGCTTCCGGCCGCTTCCCGTGAATAATCCGGAGGAGGCCGAAAAGAAAATCCCCGAGGCGGACCTGTGCATTCTGGATATTATGCTGAAGGAGGGCAGCGGGCTGGAGCTTCTGAAGAAAATGCGGAAGACGGATTCCAGGCCGGTGCTCCTCTTAAGCGCGCTCGACAGCGAAGAGGAAATCATCGAAGGCCTGAACGCCGGGGCGGACGATTACATCACAAAACCGTTTCGGTCCGGAGAACTGATTGCCAGGATTCACGCGAATCTGCGGCATAAAACGCCGGAACTGCCACGGGATGAAGCTGTTTCGGAGCCTGAAAAAAAGGGACTTTCCTGCGGCGGACTTTTCTATGCGCTGCCGGAAGAACGCTTTTACAGGGACGGGAAGGAACTGGCGCTTCGGAAACAGGAGCGCCAGCTTCTCCTGATGTTTTTCAGGAGCGGCGGGCGGATTCTGAGGCGGGACTATATCCTTCAGACGCTGTGGGACGACGAAGGCCTGGAGGTCGAGGAAAACACGCTTTCCGTGCAGATTTCCAGACTGCGGCGGCAAATCGGCCGTTTTCACGGGGAAGAGTATATTGAAACTGTCTGGGGAATCGGGTACCGGCTGAGAATACCCGTGACTTAAAGGAGACTTGAAATGTTGAAAAAGAGGCATATGCTGCCCGGAATAATCGCGGCCCTCGCGCTGGCGGGCTGTCTGCTGGCCCTCATACCGGCGCTTCTTAGCCGCGTCTCGATCCGGGAAAAGGAAACTATCGGGGCGCTGTACCGGAAGGATCCCGCGGCCGCGGAAAAACTGCTCCTCGTGATCGGGGAGGAAAGCGCGTCCGGGGATGCGGCGCTCGGAGAAGAAGCGGCGCTTCGCTTCGGGATGACGGAGCAGGTCTATGATTACCATTCCCGCAGCGTTTTTCCGGAAGCCTTCAGAATCCTGCTGCCGATCGCGGTTTCCCTGCTCTTCCTTCTGCTTCTTTCGGCGGATCTTTTCCTGTATCAGCGGGAGAATCGGCGCATGGAGCGGCTTTCAGAGGCGGTTTCGCGGGACCTTTCCGGGGAATGCCCTTTCTCTGCGGAGAACACCGAAAAGAACAGTCTTTCCCATGCGTTTCAGACCCTGATCCGCGGAATTCTTTCCGCGTACCATGAAAAAGAACGCTATCTTTCCGTACGCGAGGAGGAAATGAAGCGCTATGCCGAGAATGTGGCGCATCAGATGAAGACGCCGACCGCCGGTCTGATTCTGAATCTGGAGCTTCTGAAAAACAGGGAGGAAAAGAATGCCGAAAGGGACAAAACCACTGAAACGATCCTGGCGAATCTGTTCCGCGCGGCGGAAGATCTGGAGCAGTACGTCAGCCGCTTCCTGAAGCTCGCTCGGCTGTCCGCCGGCAAAATTCATTTCCATAAAGAAGTGCTGCGGCTTTCCGACTACCTTCTGGAGTTCCGGGAGAGGCTGGAAAGCAGGAATCTTTCAGCGGTGTTTTCCGAAGCCCCGGACACCGTCCTGGAGCTGGACCGGAACTGGATGGATGAGGCGCTGGAGAACGTCGTGCTGAATGCCGCCTCCCGAAGTCCCGAGGGCAGGCCCGTGGAGATCGAGGCCGGCCTCTTTGAACAGAATGCCGTGATCCGGATCCGCGATGAAGGCGCCGGGCTCCGTGCGTCGGACGCCGGGCGGATTTTCGAGCGGTATTATACCTCGGATGAAAGCGGCAGCTCGCACGGCATCGGCCTGAGCCTTGCGAAAGAAGTGATCACCCGGCATTTCGGCAGTATCACGGCGAAAGACCGGGAATCCGGAGGAGCGGAGTTTGAAATCCTTCTCCCGGTGACCAATCTAAGATAACTTAAAAGCCCGAGAATTCGCCTGCACTCCGGACGGATTGCGGGCTTTTTTGAATTATTTCCCGATCTGTAAGAGTTTTGCAAGATTTGTCTGCTATGATGATCCTGAAGGCAGATGATGCACTGCGTCATGAGAGATTTCACGAATAAATCTGCACTGGCGGATCTGTCCCCATAACATCGGAAGGCGGAAGGAGGAACCGGAATGCCGGACCAAAGCATTACGCTGAAAGCGGAGAATATTTCAAAAACATACCGGAGCGCCGTGCCGGTAGAGGCTTTAAAGCCCTGCAGCCTGGCGTTTAATAAGGGCGAGTTTACGGCGGTCGTCGGGAAGAGCGGCTCGGGAAAGTCAACGCTTCTTAGGATTCTCGCGACGCTCGACGTGCCGGACAGCGGAGAACTGTTCATTGAAGGGAAAAGGGTGGATTACGGAAAGGACGCCGCGCTTTCGAGGCTTCGGCGGCGCAGGATCGGCTTTGTCTATCAGGATTACAACCTGTTTCCGGAGTACACGGCCTACGAGAACATCATTATGCCGCTTCATCTGGACGGACGGGTGGAGCAGCGGGAGAAGATTCTGACGCTGATGGAAGACCTGCGGATCGAACACTGCGAGAATAAATTCCCGCACGAGCTTTCGGGCGGAGAGCAGCAGCGGGTGTCGATCGCGCGGGCGCTTGCGGCGGAGCCGGCCATCATCCTTGCGGACGAGCCGACCGGAAACCTGGACGCGGACAACGCGGCCCTGATCGCTTCGATGATCCGGATGGCAGCGGAAAAGTACGGCCGGACCGTCGTAATGGTGACGCATGACCGGCAGATGGCGGAGTACGCGGACCGGCTTCTCAGAATCTTTGACGGGCATGTGGAGGAGCTTTCGGAGGCACTTCCGGGAGGCGAAGGATGAGCGCGGCCGGGAAGCGTTCCCCGGGCGGCAGAAACCTGCTGCTTCTCGGGATGCGCCGCCGCAGGAAGGAAGTGCTCCGGATGCGGGTCATGACCGGGATCGCCGTTCTCTTTTTCTCTCTGATGCTGCTTTTTCAGGACAATATGAACAGCCTTCAGATGGAAATGAACTACCGCTTTTACGGCAGCTGGTTCCTCCGGACAGAGGACGGCGAAGCGGACCTTCCGTATCTTGAAGAGCAGGCGAGAGTTCTGTCGAGCGTTCCTGCAATCATCGTGACGGACCCGGAAGAGACGACGGGTGAAAGCGGATTTACGACCGCTCAGGTACTCCGGTCGGAATTCGATGACTCCGTGGATCAAATGGCGCTCGGAGAGACGGAAGAGTCCTTCTTTGAAGCCAACCGCATCGAGCTTCGGGAGGGACGCATGCCGGAAAATCCGAATGAAATCGCCGCGGAGATTTCGGCGCTCCAGCATCTTGGCCTTGGCTACGATATCGGACAGAAGTTTCTCCTGATCATCCCGACGGGGAAAGTGACGGAAACAAAGGAAGGCCCCATGCTGGAGATTGTCCGGCTTCCTGTGACGCTGACGGGTACGCTGAGAAGCTTTACGCCGAACTGGAACGACGGCTTCCGGCTCCCGCAGATCTATATCTCCCAGGGAAGCTTCGACATCCTGAAGCTGCAGCCGAAAACCGAATTTTATTTTTACGCACTGGACAGAGACTATATCGGCACCACGCTCTGGGAGGCGGCGGAAGAATATGAAGCGCCGTTAAAGGCGGTGATGCGGGAGAAGGACATTCCGTCCGAAATCAACCGCGCGTCCTATATGAATCCGTTCTGGGGCAACAACAGGATGTACCTTCGCGTGCTCCTTGTGCTGATGCTCGTGAGCGCCGCGATGCTTTCCTGGCTGATGTCCTCCTACCTGCTGAAACGGAAAAAATACTTCCTTCAGATGCGGGAAATCGGCGCGTCGGTCGGGGAAATTACCCAGATGGCCGCCTATGAATGCCTGTTTGCGGCGCTGCCCGTCATCGCATTCTCCATGCTGGTCTCGTACCTTCTTTCGATCCTCGCGGTGCTGTTTGTTTCACTCGCGGCAAAGGTCCCGTTTTTCTATGCGTTTTCCCTGAAAACCTGCCTTCTGATCCTCGGTGTCTCGCTTCTTGTGATCGCGCTTTCGATCGCGGTTTCGCTACTCATCTTCAGCAGGAAGGAAGTGACGCTGGAGCGCGTCCGGATCGGCGCGGCAGCCGCACGCAGCTTCTTAAGGCGGAAGAAGCGCCTGGAAAAGAAAGGGAGGCCGTATGCCGGCATCCGGGAAACCCTGAAAAGAGAGGAGCGGCTGAGACGCCTTCCGAGGACCTTCAGCTTCATTTCCGGAATGCTGATCCTCGGATTCGTCCTGATGTGCGCCGGAAGAATTCAGGAGAGCGCGGACAGGGAAAAAGAGATGAGAGCCTATGTACCGGAAATCCGGGGCTTTATGCGCCGCAATTCTCCCGGAACCAACCGAAAAGGCCTTCCGGCCCTGGTGTATCAGAAGAACGGAGAGGTGAAAAAAGGTACATTCAAAGAGGATGTAAGCACTTTTGCACCGATCTACGCGCTTTCAAAGACTTATCAGCCGGAGACGATCAGCCGTCTTTCGGAGCTGCAGGGGATTTCAAAGATGCGTACCTGCTGCATTGACCAGACGCATATGTTTACCTGGGAGAGAAAAGAAAGCGGGCAGTATTATGAATACCTTCTGGATTTTATGACCTACAGCGTATCAAGCGGCGACCTGCGGGGAAATGTTCTTTACATGGACGTGCGGGACGAAAAGGCGCGGAGATATTTCCTGAAAGAGGCGCCCCAGCATCACTTCATGAAGTTCGTGCCGGACCCCGGCGCCGTCTATGACGGACTGAAGAAGCAGCTGAAGAATGATACCGCCGACAGGGAGGCATTTCTTACGGGGGAACAGGTGATTGTCGTGCTCGGGGGCGTCGGGTTTCAGGCTCCGGATGCCGCATCCTCCGACGAACAGAAGGTCGGTTCTGTAGACGGCACTCTTTCTTTCACCGGCCCGCTTAATGCTGTCGGGAATTTCAAAGCACTGTCCGGACAGGACGACACGCTGTTCCCCGGGCAGATCATTACGATCCCCTGTAAGAACGGCGATGTGGAAGTGACTGTGGCGGGCGTCGTCCCGACATCGGAAACGTCGGAGGATTCCATGATCGGAAACGCGATCTATGGTCTGATCGGTTCCGAGGCGCTCGGACGGAAGGTCGCGGAAATGGACGGCGTAAGCTACGGGTACAATCTTCTGGATATGACGACCGGTGCTTTCGCGGATGAAGAAGCGACGGAGAAGCTTGCGGTACGTGAGCTTTCGAACGGCGGTTCCGCGTACGAGAGCAATATGGAAAGTTTACGAAAGCTCAGGGAGGAGAAACAGCAGCGCCTCTTAAGCTACGGATTCTTTGCGCTTGCGGCTTTTGTCCTCTATCTGTTCCTGTGCCTTACGATGGCGAGGGACGGAGCGGCCCACACTTTGGCAGCGCGGAGGAAGCTTCTCCTTCTCGGCGGGGAAAGCCGGATCATCCGCCGTGAAATGAAGCTGAGAAATCTTGCGGAAACCCTGAAGCTGTCGCCGGGAATTCTTTTCTACGTCCTCTTTTCCGATCTCATGAAATATTATGACCATCTGCAGAGACTGAAGGAGGCAGAAGCCGGCGGATGGACCCTGCCGGCGGAACATACCGTTACGCTGTTCGGACGAAGCTTCACACTTCAGCATGCTTTTGCCGCAGTACTGCTGGACAGTTCCTTTGATCTGAATCTTCCGCGGCTCCTCGGAATCACCGCGATATTCCTCGCCGCCGTCTTCCTTTTCCGTGAGGCGGGACAGCAAAAAAATCAGGCCGCTGAGTGATAAAACCCAGCGGCCTGATCCGTTTTATAAGAGCATCGGAATCGATTATTTATTCATCAGCTCCAGATACATCGCCTTGATGTCTTCGACGCTGACGTCTCTCGGATTGCCGGGACGGCAGGCATCGTTGTAGGCATCGACGCAGAGCTGGTCAAGGTCTTCTTCCTTGACAATGCCCTTTAAGGAGCAGTTGATGCCGACGTCTTCCGCGAGCTTCTGGACTGCGTCCACAGCAGCCTTGCGGTATTCTTCCTGAGTCATCTCGTCAACGCCCGGAACGCCCATGACACGGGCGATCTCGCGGTACTTCTCGCCGGAAGCCGGTGCGTTGTAAGCCATAACGGTCGGAAGAAGGGTTGCACAGGCCTTTCCGTGAGGCATATCATAATATGCGGAAAGGGTATGAGCCATTGCGTGGTCTACGCCGAGGCCGACGTTAGAGAAGCCCATGCCTGCGACATACTGGCCGAGCGCCATGCCTTCCTGTCCTTCAGCATCGCCCGCAACGGCCTTACGAAGAGAGCGTGCGATGATTTCGATCGCCTTGATGTGGAACATATCGGAAAGCTCCCAGGCGCCTGCGGTGATGTAGCCCTCGATCGCGTGGGTCAGAGCGTCCATGCCGGTAGCGGCAGCAAGAGACTTCGGCATTGTAGCCATCATTTCGGGATCGACAACAGCAACGACCGGGATGTCATGCGCGTCGACGCAGACGAATTTACGCTTCTTCTCGACGTCGGTAATAACGTAGTTGATCGTGACTTCCGCAGCGGTGCCGGCGGTCGTCGGAACGGCGATGATCGGTACGCAGGGGTTCTTCGTCGGAGCTACGCCCTCGAGAGAACGGACGTCCGCAAATTCGGGGTTCGCGATGATGATGCCGATGGCCTTCGAGGTGTCCATGGAGGAGCCGCCGCCGATTGCCACGATGACGTCCGCTTCGCTGTCCTTGAATGCCTGCACGCCGGTCTGAACGTTCTCGATCGTCGGATTCGGCTTAATATTGGAATAAACAGTGTAAGGGATGTTGGCTGCATCCAGAAGATCGGTGATCTTGGCGGTCACGCCGAACTTTACCAGATCCGGATCAGAAGCGACGAACGCCTTCTTGAAGCCGCGCGCCTTGATCTCGTCGACAACCGCGGTGCGGCAGCCGGCACCATGATAAGAGGTCTCGTTTAACATAAACTTGTACATTGGAGGGTACCTTCCTTTCTGCTCATATCAGTGATTTTCTGCGAAAAAGACGCGGCGTCAGGAGAGGATCGATGTCCTCCGCTTTTTCCTGTCTTTCTTCGGGTCCTTGTCTATTATAGCGTGATCGGGAGGAAAAATCAATCACAAGCGCCTGTCGAAATCGTTAAATTCTTGTGAAATAATTCCTGAAAAACCCGGCGGCGAAGCGTCCGATTCCGAAGAAGCCTCGCTTGACGAAAACTGGCGTGTGTACTACAATATAGGATATCAGGGTCAAAAGCCCTTCGGCTTTTTACGACACCCCCCTTGTGAAAGGAGATTCTCATGGCGCTGCATGTCATGGAAGAAGCGAACCGCTGTCTGCAATGCAAAAAACCGCGCTGCCGCGAAGGCTGCCCGATTCATACCAATATTCCGGAGGCTATCCGCCTGTTGAAAGAGGGCAGGCTCAACGAAGCCGGCCGCATGCTGTTTGAAAACAACCCCCTGACGACCGTCTGCTCGCTGGTCTGCAATCACGAAGACCAGTGCGAGGGGCACTGCGTCCTCGGAATCAAGGGCGCGCCGGTTCATTTCTCCGTCATCGAGAGCTATATTTCCACGACCTTTGCCAATCAGATGGTCAAAGGTCCCGCACCTTCGAACGGGCGGAAGGCCGCCGTCATCGGGGCCGGGCCCGCGGGACTGACGGTCGCGATCATCCTTGCGCGGTACGGATATCAGATGACGATCTTTGACAGCAAGGACAAGATCGGCGGCGTGATGCGCTACGGAATCCCGGACTTTCGTCTGCCGGACAGCGTGCTGGACGACATCGCTTACCGGCATCTGGAGCTGAAGGACATTCAGTTCCGGCCGAATACCTACATCGGCAGTGCCGTCACGATCGACGACCTGTTCCGGGACGGATATCAGAGCATCTTCGTCGGCGCCGGCCTGTGGCGGCCGAGGAAGCTGAATATCCGCGGAGAAAGCCTCGGACACGTGACCTACGCCATCAACTATCTCGCAAGCCCGGGCGCCTTTCATCTGGGCGAGCGGATCCTCGTGATCGGCACGGGAAACAGCGCGATGGACTGCGCCCGCACGGCGATCCGGCACGGCGCGCGCTACGTCTCCTGCGTGAATCTGACCGATACGCTGACCGCGAGTCAGTATGAGAGCAGCTACGCGAGGCTGGAGGGCGTGGACTTTATTTACAATAAATGCACGCTGGAAATCCGGGACGACGGCGTGATCCTTGCCGACAGCATGACGGATGAAAACGGAAAGACCGTTCCTGTTTCCGGCACCGAAAAGCTTTACCCCTGCACCGGCGTCATCATCGCCATCAGCCAGGGCGCGGAGAGCAACCTTGTCACGACGACGAAGGGCATCGATACGGTGAGAAGCGGACTTCTGACCGTCGACGAGGACGGCCACACCAGCCGTCCGGGCGTCTTCGCGGCAGGAGACGCGGCGAGCGGCGCGCGCACCGTCGTCGAAGCCGTCGCGAACAGCAAGCGCGTTGCGGAAGCCATGCACGAGTATATGCAGAGCCTGCCCCTGCCGGTTCTGACGGATTATCCGGACGCTCCGCGCGTCGAGACCATGGATGTGAACGCGCAGGCGGAGCAGCTGCTTCCGTAAAAAGGAGTTCATCATGCAGATCCAATGCGAGTACTGTAAAAACTGGATTGAAGACACCGTCGAAAAGTGTCCGTACTGCGGCGCGTCCAATACGCATCTGAAGCGTTACGCGGACACGACGCCGAAGACGATTGCGGAGCTTAAGACCTGGTACGTCGATCGGAATCTGCCGCCGGAAGAAGTGACACGCTTCTTCATCGGTACCGATTACAGGGCGCCGAAGGCCTTCGGCATCTATCAGGACGGAAAGAACTTCATCGTTTATAAAAATAAAGCCGACGGCTCCCGTGCGGTGCGCTACAAGGGGCCGGACGAAGCCTACGCCGTGAACGAGCTCTACCTGAAGCTGAAGGAGGAGATCCTTCACCAGAAGGCGAGAAACATGGCAAAGAGAAGCGGCGCATCGCAGCCTCAGAGAAGCTCCGGGAACGCGAACCCGGGCGGAAGTACGAGAAGCTACCAGCCCTCAAAAGCCTCGCAGATGAGTCCGGAGGAAAAGGAGAGAAGGAAACGCGAAAAGGAAGCCGAAGCGCAGGCCTACGCCAGGAAGAAAGCGGAGCAGAAGAAAAAGTCGCGAAGAAA
>CAMPAR010000071.1 GCA_946632055.1 uncultured Lachnospiraceae bacterium | reverse complement strand
GATAGGAAATGTCGTAGCAGTGAGATTGAGTTTATATGCAGTTTTCAGGGTACATTGAGTACATTGACATGGGTTTCATTGTGCAGGTGCACTTTCGAAATCCTTTTGTCATTATTCCTCGATAGCTCAATGGTAGAGCATCCGGCTGTTAACCGGAGGGTTGTAGGTTCGAGCCCTACTCGGGGAGGCTCCTGGAGTCTTGCTGAGACGAGTCCGCAGGACGAAGTCGAAGCTTAGACGGGAGCCCTCAGCGAACTTAATGAGACGAGCCCATCGGGCGAAGTCGAATTCTAGTGAGCTGAGTGGTCCGTCTCTTCAGGATTTCTCTTTTCGGCGCCATGGTCAAGCGGTTAAGACATCGCCCTTTCACGGCGGTAACTCGGGTTCGATTCCCGATGGCGTCATTTCCTGAGTCATCAGGGTCAGGACCTTTAGCTCAGTTGGTTAGAGCAACCGGCTCATAACCGGTCGGTCCCGGGTTCGAGTCCCTGAAGGTCCAATGGAAACAACATTTTACTTATTATGGGATCTTAGCTCAGCTGGGAGAGCACTTGAATGACATTCAAGGGGTCGTAGGTTCGAGCCCTATAGGTCCCAAACGATAAGAGAAAGAGTCCTTCGGGGCTCTTTTTTTAGTTGATTTTCCGACTCTTTTCATGTAAACTATGCTTATTCACATTTTTTATGCCCGAGAAATCATACAGGAGGCGCACATGAGGAGAAACAGGACCGAACTTCGGCGTCGCTTAATCAGGAAGCGCAGAGAGCAGCAGGCGGCGGTCGTAAGGAAGCATACTGAGCATACTGAGAAAGGAAGTACCTCTATGGATATTCGTTTTGCCGTAGCTGCGGCGGATTTTGCGGTCAATCTTCTGAAAGGAAGCTTTGAAACGTCGGAAAATATTCTTCTTTCACCGGTCTCTGTGGAAGCGGCGCTTCTCATGGCGGCCTGCGGAGCCGGAGGGAATACGAAAGAGGAATTCCGGAAGCTTTTCGGCGGTGAAATGAGCATGGAAGAGCTGGAACAGCAGGCCTCCGCCTATATCCGGAACCTTCCGACTTCCGAAAAGGCGCGCTTCCACCTCGCGGATTCCGTCTGGATCGAGAAGAGCCTGCCCGTAAAACAGGCTTTTATCGATAAAAACCGTTCCCTCTACCAGGCCGAGGTCTGTCAGATTCCCTTTAACCAGGACGCTGTGACGGCGATGAATACCTGGGTGGAAAAGAATACCGCCGGCATGATTGACCGGATTATCGAAGAGGTGGATCCGGCGAATCTCCTTTACCTTATCAACGCCCTTTCCTTTGACGGAGAGTGGCAGAAGATTTATGATGCAGACAAGGTGAAAAACGCCGTATTTACAGGGAATGACGGAAGCACTTCGGACATGACGGGCATGTATTCGACCGAGGAGCTCTATATCACGAATGAGGAATGCGACGGCTTCGTGAAGCCTTACGCAGACGGAAAGTATTCCTTTGTCGGTCTTGTTCCGAAAAACGGACAGAGCCTGCAGGATTTCGTCGGGAAGCTGAGCGGTGCGAAGCTTCTCGTCTACCCGGCATCCGCAGCCCGTGAGGAGGTGGATGCACTGATTCCGAAATTCTCGGTCAGCGATTCCCGGATGCTGTCAAGCCTTCTCATCAGCCTCGGACTTCCGACAGCCATGAGCTATTCGGCTGATTTCTCCGGCATTTCCGACACGCCCGTCGGCATTGACGAAGTGATTCATAAGACAACACTCACAATGGACGAACGCGGTACGAAGGCCGGCGCGGTGACGGCAGTCATGATGAAACTTACGAGCCTCCCGCTCGCGCGGCCGAAGGTCTATCTCGACCGGCCGTTTGTGTATGAAATCATCGACAACAGCACGCTGATTCCGCTCTTTATCGGAGTGATGAACCGCCCCTGACTTACGGGGGGGAGAGAAGACAGGATCCTTCATCGGAGAATTTGCTGGTAAGGAGAAGACATTATAAGATGGCAAGGATTTTAATTGTGGATGACGAGCTCGGAATCCGTGAGATTGTGAGAAAATACAGCGAATACGAAGGCTTTACGGTTCTGGAGGCCGAGAACGGCGAAGAAGCCTTAAAGTCCTGCCGGGAGGAAAAACCGGACGTCGTGGTGCTGGATGTGATGCTGCCGAAGAAAGACGGATTTCAGGTTCTGAAGGAACTGCGGACGCTGACGGACTGCCCGGTGATCATGCTTTCCGCGCGCGGAGAGGAATACGACCGCCTGCGCGGCTTCGAGCTCGGAGCGGATGATTACGTCGTGAAGCCGTTTTCGCCGCGGGAACTGATGATGCGCATCAAGGTGGCTGTGAACCGTTCGGAACGCAGCCCCGAGCCGATGGAGAACCGCGACGAGACGGCCCATCATGACTGCTATCGGATGCAGGGGCTGGTTGTCGACTATACCAGCCGGAAAATCTTCGTGGACGGTCAGCTGAAGGACCTGACGCACAAGGAATACGAGCTTCTGGTGTATCTGATCGCGAATAAAAACATCGCGCTGACCAGGAATCAGATTCTTTCAGCCATCTGGGGCTTTGACTATTACGGAGACGACCGGACGCTGGATACGCATATTAAAATGCTGCGGGGCTGTCTCGGGCCGTACCGGGATATGATCAAGACCCTTCGCGGCGTGGGGTATCGATTTGATGAAAAAAAGGACTAAGCCGAGGCTCTGGCAGATTTTCATGCTCGCCTTTCTGGCCATCTCAACGCTGTTTCTGCTCATCCTGTGGCTGGTTCTGACGGTATTCCTGGATGATATTTACAAGGCGGTCAAGGCCTATGAATCGACCACGCTCCTCAGGACCATCTCAGAAGACGTGGAAGCCAATTCGCTGGATCTCGAGGATATTGACGAGCGCTATGATACGCGGGTCTATATGATCGACGGGAAAGGCAGCATCAGGGCGGTTTCCGGAAACGCGGTGCTGCCGATGGCCATGAAGGACTGGATGAAGAAGCTGCTGGTCCATATCTATGACACGGCGGACCAGGCCGGGAAGCCTCTCAGAATCTATCTGAAAGAGAATGATTTTGAACGGCTCGCGCGGGGGGAAGACGTCAGCAGCGTGTTCGGGGAAAACAAAACGAATCCCGACCGGATTCTCGACCTTGAAATCGTTGAGTACAGGGACGAAGAGGTGATGATCCTTCTCACGACGCGCCTGTATCCTGTCCGGCTTACGACCCTGTCCATCCGGTGGGTATTGATCTTCGGGTCTCTCGCGTTCATGCTGTTTTCGCTGATTTCGTCGGCGATCCTCGCGCGGAGCGTGGCGCTTCCGATGGAGAAAATCAACCGGGAGGCGGCAAAAATCGCCGCGGGAAATTATTCGGTGCAGTTTCCGGAGAACGGGCTGCGGGAAATCGCGGAGCTTTCCGACACGCTGAATTACACGAGCCGCGAGCTTCAGGCGACGGAAGACCTGCAGCACGAAATCATTGCGAACGTCAGCCACGACCTGCGTACGCCTTTAACGATGATCCGCGGATATGCGGAGCTCATGCGGGACCTTCCGGGCGAGAATTCACCGGAAAATCTGCAGATCATTATCGATGAAACCGACCGGCTCTCGGACCTGATCAACGACGTGCTTTACGTCAGCCGGATCCAGAGTGCCGTGGAAACGCCGAAAATGGCCGTTTATTCGCTGACAAGAAGCATCCGAAGCATTCTGTACCGGATCAGCATGCTTCAGAAGGCGGAAGGCTATCATTTCGTCTACCGGGATTCCGGGCATGAGATCTTCGTCTCGGCGGACGTCCGGGAAATCGACCGGGTACTTTATAATCTGCTCGGAAACGCCATCAATTATATCGGCGACGACCGGACGGTCATTGTGGACGAAGAGATCTTTGAAAAAGACGGAAAGACCTTCGTCCGGATCTCCGTCACGGACCACGGAGAAGGCATCGCCGAGGAGGAGCTGCCCCGGATCTGGGACCGTTATTACAAGGCGGAGCGGGAAAAAAGGGACCGTCAGATCGGCACCGGGCTGGGACTTGCGATCGCGAAGGAAATCCTCGAGATGCATCACTCGGAATTCGGTGTCAGAAGCACGCTGGGAGAGGGAAGCACCTTCTGGTTTACGCTTCCCGCAGCCAGGCCGGAACGGAAAGACATTGCTGAATAAAGAGGAGGGCAGAACACCTGCCCTTTCTTTCTTAAAGGAAAAGTGAAAAATGAAGGAAAAATGGGTAGAATACGCAAGAAAAGCGGATTTTGATCTGTGGAGCCGGGAGCTCGGCATCTCGAAGCTGACGGCAAGAATCCTGAGAAATCGGGGCGTTGAGACGCTGGAGGAAGCGAGGGAATTTCTCTTTGCCGGAATGGAGTCGCTTGCGGACGCGCGTCTCATGAAGGGCATGAACGAAGCCCTTTCCATGCTCTCAGGGACGATCCGGGCGGGCGGGAAAACGGCCATTGTCAGCGACTTTGACGATGACGGAATCTTCGCCGGGGAAATCCTCTATGAGGGGATTCGTAAATGCGGCGGGGAAGCGATGCTCTTTACGCCGCACCGCGTGCGGGAGGGCTACGGCATCAACCGGCGGATCATCGACGAGGCGGCAGAGAGCGGCTGCAGCCTGATTCTGACCTGCGATAACGGAATCGCGGCGCTTCCGGAGTGCCTCTACGCCCGGGAACGCGGCTGCTCCGTCATTGTGACCGACCACCATGAGGTGCAGTATGACGACGCGCCGGACGGGACGAGAACGTACCGGCTTCCGGAAGCCGACGCCGTCGTGGACCCGAAGCAGCCGGGCTGCGCCTACCCCTTCAAGGAGCTCTGCGGCGCGGGCGTGGCGTTTCGGCTGATTCAGCTTCTGTATCGGGAATTCGGAGTCCCGGAGGAGGCGGAAAAAGAGCTTTACGAGTATCTTGCCATTGCGACGGTCGCCGACGTCGTACCGCTGAAGGGGGAGAACCGGATCCTGGTTAAAGCCGGGCTCGAGGCCCTGCACCGTACGAAAAAAACCGGACTTCTTGCGCTTATCGAGGCCTGCGGGCTGAAAAAGGAGGAGCTGACGGCCTATCATCTCGGTTTTGTCATCGGCCCGTCCTTCAACGCGGTCGGGAGGCTCGCCGACGTGCGGCTCGCGTTCCGGCTTCTTTCGTGCGAGGACGCGGAGGAAGCCGCGGATCTCGCGGGAGAGATCCGGGCGCTTAATGAAGCGAGGAAGGATGAAACGGAGCGTGGAACGATGGAGGCGCTTTCGATCATCGAAAAGGCGCCGTGGAAGGACGACCGGATCCTCCTTGTCCGTCTGCACGGCGTCCATGAAAGCGTCGTCGGCATCATCGCCGGGAGGGTGAAGGAGAAGTACCATCGTCCGGTCTTCGTTTTTACCGACGCGGAAGACGGTTTAAAGGGCTCGGGGCGCTCGATCGAAAATTACCACATGCTCGCCGGTCTGATCCCGGAAAAGGGCCTTTTAACGCGTTTCGGAGGGCATGCGATGGCGGCCGGCCTGTCGCTGCCGGAGGAAAACCTCGAAATCCTGCGTAAAAGGCTGAACGAAGCCTGCACGCTGACGGAAAGCGAGCTGCAGCCTGTCGTGCATGTGGACGCGCGGGTTCCGTTACGCTTTGTGACGGAAAAGCTGATCGGCGAGCTTTCGGCCCTCGCCCCCTTCGGAACGGGAAATCCGCGCCCGGTTTTTGCGATGACGCATCTTAAAATCCGCTCGCTGAAGGTGGTCGGAAGGCGGCAGAACGTCGTCCGCATGACGCTGCAGGACGAATTCGGCACCCTCGCGGACGCGGTGCATTTCGGCGATCCGGCGGAGCTTACGGCCTTTATCCGCAGTGAATACGGGGAAGCGGGGCTCCTTCGAGTCCTGCGCTCGGAGGACGGCGGAATCGATCCGGCCTTTACCTTCTACCCGGAAATCAACGAATATATGGGCCGAAAAAGCGTGCAAATTGTGTGTATGTCATATTGCAGAATCCGTTAAAATACGGTATAATCTATTGAAATCTGTCTGAAAGGAGGAACACTGGAATGCCTGAACACGAACAGGAACTGATTTCTGCGGAGCTGGTGCAGCAGGTCATCTGCCACGAGCTCGATATCGACCAGCCGGCGGACTACACTTCGGCGGAATCACTGTACAGCAAACTCATACTTGAAATCCAGAAATACCATCCTTCAGATGATCTTTCGCTGATTGAGGATGCCTACCGAATTGCGCAGGAGGCGCACGGCGACCAGATCCGGAAAAGCGGAGAGCCTTATATCATCCACCCCTTAAATGTGGCGATTATCCTGGCGGAGCTGGAGCTTGACAAGGAAAGCATCGTGGCGGGACTCCTGCATGACGTGGTGGAGGACACCCGGTTTACCTACGAGGACATCGAGAAGCGCTTCGGCGCGGAAATCGCGGACCTCGTGGAGGGCGTGACGAAGGTGACGCAGATCGACTGGGGCATGGACAAGGAAGACATCCAGGCGGAGAATCTTCGTAAAATGTTCATGGCGATGGCCAAGGATATCCGCGTGATTCTGGTGAAGCTGGCCGACCGTCTGCACAATATGCGCACCTTCCAGTACTGGAGCCGGGAGACGCAGATCCGAAAAGCGAAGGAAACCATGGATATTTTCTCGCCGGTCGCGTCCCGCCTCGGTATCAGCATGATTAAGGTGGAGCTGGACGACCGGTCGCTTGCGATCCTTCATCCGGACGTGTTCGAGGAACTGTCCCATAAGCTGGCGCTGAACAACGCCGAGCGGGAATCTTTTATCGCGGATAAGAAGGCGGAAATTGCCGAGCGCCTGTCGAGAGAGAACCTGCGCGCCGAAATCAACGGACGGCAGAAGCATCTCTTCAGCATTTACAAAAAGATGCTCCAGCAGCACAAGACGCTGGAGCAGATCTACGATATTTTCGCGATCCGGATTCTCGTCGACAACGTCATCGACTGCTACGCGGCGCTCGGCGTCGTCCACGAGATGTACAAGCCGCTGCCCGGGCGATTCAAGGATTACATCGCGATGCCGAAGCCGAACATGTACCAGTCGCTGCATACGACGGTCATCGATCACTCCGGCACGCCCTTCGAGATCCAGATCCGGACCTTCGAGATGCACCGTACCGCGGAATACGGCATCGCGGCGCACTGGAAGTACAAGGAAAAGGGATCGGTAGCCGCCGGCGCGAACTCGGATGAGGCGAAGCTTGCGTGGCTCCGGTCGATCATGGACTGGCAGACCTCGGACAGCCGGGAATTCGTCAATCTTCTGAAAGGGGATTTCGACCTCTTCAACAGCTATGTCTATGTCTTTACGCCGACCGGCGATGTAAAGGCGCTTCCCGCGGGCTCGAATACGATCGATTTTGCCTATTCGATTCATTCGGCCGTCGGCAACCGCATGGTCGGGGCCAAGGTGAACGGGACGCTCGTGCCGATCGAGACGAAGCTGCAGTCCGGCGACCGCGTGGAGATCATGACCTCGCAGAATTCGCACGGACCGAGCCGGGACTGGCTGAAGATCGTGCGTTCCAGCCAGGCCAAGAACAAGATCAACGCCTGGTTCAAGGCGCAGAACAAGGAAGACAATTTAAACCGGGGGAAGGACGCCATCACGAGCTACTGCCGGCAGAAGGGCATCAACCCCTCGGATATTCTGAAGCCTCAGTATATCGAGAAGGCGCTGGACAAATACCGTTATCCCGACTGGGACAGCATGCTGGCGTCGATCGGACGGGGCGGCCTGAAGGAAGGGCAGATCGTCACCAAGCTCCTCGAGGAGTACCAGAAGGAGAATACGGCGGCGCCGACGGATGAAGACATCCTGAGAAGCATTGAGGAGAACGGAAAGAACAAAGTGCGGACCTCCCGGCACGATCAGGGGATCGTTGTCAAGGGGCTGCACGACCTGTCGGTGCGTTTCTCCCGCTGCTGCAACCCGGTGCCCGGCGATGAGATCGTCGGCTATATTACGCGCGGGCGGGGAATTTCGATTCACCGCACGGACTGCACCAATATCATGTCGCTGCCGGATTATGAGAAGGCGCGTCTCATCCCGGCGGACTGGAATGACCGGGAATCCGACGGCACGGCGAGATATTCGACCTCGATCCAGATCTACGCGACCAACCGGATCGGGCTTTTCGCGGATATTTCGCGCGTGATGACCGAAAATGAAGTGGATATTCAGACCGCAAGCTCGCGTGTCAACAAGCAGGGACTGGCAACGATCGAGATGAGCTTTGAGGTATCGAGTATCGATGACCTGGAGAAGCTGATCGCGCGCCTGCACCCGATTCCGGGAATTATTGACATCCAGCGCTCGGCGGGATGAGTTTGAAGATATGAAAGTATATAAAGTGACGGTCGGGATGCTCGGCACGAACTGCTATATCGCGGCGAGTGACCGCACCGGCGGCTGTTTTATTGTCGACCCCGGGGACGAGGCCGGCAGAATCATTGCGAAAATAGAAGAGATCGGCGCGGCCCCGGAGGCCGTGCTGCTGACGCATGGTCATTTTGATCACATTCTGGCGGCGTCCGCCCTGAAGGAGCACTATAAGATCCCGGTGTACGCGGGGAAAAAGGAGCTGTCCGTGCTCTCGGATCCCGAGAAGAACCTGTCCTCGCGCTATGACGAGCCGGCGGTTCTGGAGCCGGACCGGGTCGTGAGAGACGGCGAGAAGCTGAAGATCGCCGGGCTTCCTGTGGAGGTCATCGAGACGCCGGGTCACACGGAAGGCGGGGTTTCCTACTACCTTCCGCGCGAGCAGGTGCTTTTTTCCGGCGATACGCTGTTCCAGGAGTCCTACGGACGCGTTGAGGACGAGGAGTCCGCGAAGGAAATCCGGGAATCGATTCTGGAAAAGCTGTTTCAGCTGCCGGACGACACCGTCGTCTACCCGGGACACATGGACTGCACGACCATCCGCCACGAGAAGGTCTACAATCCGGTCTACTATACACTGTAAGAAGGAAGAATATGCGGTTACTCTTGCATTCCGCGCTGTTTGAACATGACATCCGAGGTCTTCTGATGGCTTACTTCCCCTGGACGAAATTCGAGACGGAGGAAGGAACATCGGAAGACAATTTTGTTGAGATCACTTTTGATAATGAAGCCGGCATGGAAAAGGACGGCTTTCTTTCCGGCGTGATCCGCGCGCGGATCGACGGCAGGTTCCGGGAGGACGCGTTCCGGGCCGAATACCGGGATCTGAAGTTCTGCAGAAACCGCTTTAAGCGGGATTTCTGCCGGATGATGACGGAAATGACGGGGAAGATTCTGCCCTGGGGCACCTTAAGCGGCGTGCGTCCCGTCAAAATTCCGATGGAGATGCTGGAGAACGGGAAAACGGAGCCTGAGATCCTCGAATACCTTCAGGATGAACTTCTCATTTCCGAAGAAAAGGCGGCGCTCTCCGTCGAAATCGCGGAGCGCGAGCGGAAGCTGATGGCGCGTTCCTGCGGGGAAGATACCTACAGCCTGTATCTCGGCATTCCGTTCTGCCCGACCACCTGCCTGTACTGCTCCTTTACCTCCTATCCGATTGCCCGCTACCGGGAGCGGACCTCGGAGTACCTTGCGGCGCTTGAAAAGGAAATCGACTTTGTATCGCGCGCGTTTCAGGGAAAGCGCCTCCGGACGATCTACTTCGGCGGCGGTACGCCGACGACCCTGGAGCCGCAGGAGATGGAACAGATTCTGGTTTCCCTTGAACAGAAACTGGATCTTTCGGAGCTTCTCGAGTGGACGGTGGAAGCCGGCCGCCCGGACAGCATCACGAAGGAAAAGCTGGAGGTGCTGCGCCGTCATCCCGTGAGCCGCATTTCGATCAATCCGCAGACCTTTCAGCAGAAAACGCTCGACCTCATCGGCAGACGGCACACGACGGAGGAGGTGGAGGCGGCCTATGCGCTCGCAAGGTCTCTCGGCTTCGGCAATATCAACATGGATCTGATCCTCGGACTTCCCGGGGAAACGGAGGACGATATCCGCGCGACGATGGAGAAAATCACCGAGCTTTCCCCGGAGAATGTGACGCTGCATTCGCTGGCGGTCAAGCGTTCCTCCCGGCTGAACCTGATGAAGGAGAAGTATCAGGGCTTCCGGATGGAAAACTCCGAAGGGATCATGCGAATGTGCGAAACGGCGCTGCGGGAAATGGGCCTTCGGCCCTACTATCTGTACCGGCAGAAGAACATGGCGGGGAATCTGGAAAATACCGGCTTTGCGAAGCCGGGGACGGAGGGCATCTATAACATCATGACGATGGAGGAATGCCAGGATATCGTCGCGCTCGGCGCCGGCGCCGTCTCGAGAAGGAATTTCCCGGGCGGGCGGATCGAACGCTGCGACAACGTGAAGGATATTGAGCGGTATCTGTCGGGGATCGATGAGATGATCCGGCGGAAGGAAGAGCTTTTCGCCTGAAAAAAGGGGACCCCGGCGGGAACGGGTCCGGGCCGGGGTTTGAGTATGAAAAAGCTTTTATCAAGTGACGGGGATCAACTTGATGTACCTTTCAGTACGTGCTCAGTATATCAGCGCCAAGTGAAATATAAGTGAAATCTTTAGAAAAAATAATAGAAATCAATAAAAAAAGAACGTGAAAAAGCCGGAAGAGCAGTTCTTCCGGCTTATCTGTAGCAGCGCTGCAAGGATTCGAACCTTGAAAATGACGGAGTCAGAGTCCGTTGCCTTACCATTTGGCGA
>CAMPAR010000070.1 GCA_946632055.1 uncultured Lachnospiraceae bacterium | reverse complement strand
TTTGAAACAACGATCATTTATATATAAAAAGGAAGGTTGCAACTATGATTATCAGAAAAGCTCAGGTCAATCATATGACGAACCCCTTAGGGTTCATGATGGCGCGTCCGGTGTTCCACTGGGTGACGGACGAAGCGAAGGGAAGCCGGGAGGAAGCGGCGAGAATCGTGGTGAAGAAAGGGGAGGAGATCCTCTGCGACACCGGCTTCGCGTCGCTTGACAGCCTCGGTACACCGATCGATCTTCGCCTCGAGCCGAGGACCCGCTACAGCTGGTGCGTGGCCGTGAAATCCGACGCGGGCGAAGAAGCCGTCTCGGAAGAGCAGTTCTTCGAGACCGGCAAGATGGACGAAGCGTGGGCCGGAAAGTGGATCCACTCCGATTCTCAGGAGAAGGACAAGGCGCGCCATCCGGTCTTCTCGAAGAAGTTTGAGGCGAAGGAGGGCATCGCGTCGGCGCGGCTCTACATTTCGGGCCTTGGCATGTTCGACGCCTGCCTGAACGGCGAGCGGATCGGAAACGAATATCTGACGCCCTACTGCAACAATTACAATGCCTGGGTGCAGGCGATCACGTTTGACGTGACGGACGGACTGAAGGCCGGTGAAAATGAACTGAAGGCCGCGCTCGGAAACGGCTGGTACAACGGCCGCTTCGGCTTTACGCCGTCAGAGAAGCCTTATTACGGAAGCGAAATGAAGCTGATCGCGGAGCTCCGGATTCAGTACGCGGACGGCACGGAGCAGGTTATCGGCACGGACGAGAGCTGGGAGGTGACGCGCTCGAAGGTGACCTTCTCGAATATTTACGACGGCGAGCACCGGGACGACACGCTTCCGGAGCTTCCGGCGGAGAAGGCGGCCCTCACGGAAGCACCGAAGGGGAAGCTTTCCGACCGTCTGTCGATCCCGGTCGTCGTGCGGGAAGAGCTTCCGGCAGCAGAGCTGATTACCTCTCCGAAGGGGGAGAAGATCTTCGATATCGGGCAGAATCTCGCCGGTTCCTTCCGTCTGCATATCCATGGCGTGAAGGCCGGGGAAACGGTTCATATCCAGGTCGGCGAAGTGCTGCAGGAGGGCTGCTTCTACAGAGACAATCTGCGTACGGCGAAGGCGGAGTATATTTATGTTTCGGACGGCAGCGACACGATCCTGCAGCCCGAGTTCACCTTCTACGGCTACCGCTACGCGAAGGTTGAAGGCATTCCGGAGATCGCGAAGGAAGATTTCACGGCGCTGGTGATGTACTCCGACATGGAGGAGATCGGCGCGCTTGTGACCGGTCATGAGAAGATCAACCGCCTGATCCTGAACGCGGAATGGGGCAAGCGCGGCAATTTCATCGACGTGCCGACCGACTGCCCGCAGAGAGACGAGCGCATGGGCTGGACCGGCGACGCGGAGGTCTTCTCGCCGACCGCGATGCTGCAGTCCGACGCCTACGCTTTCTACAGCAAATATCTGCACGATATGGGCACCGAACAGGACGAACACGAGGGCGGCGTGCCGGATGTCATCCCGGCCTTCGGCGTCTATAACGGAGGCACCTGCGCCTGGGGCGACGCGACGACGATTATCCCCTGGAATATGTATCTTTATACCGGTGATCCGGAAATCCTGCGGCTCCATTATCAGGGCATGAAGTCCTGGGTGGATTTCATGAAGCGAGAGGACGACAAGGATCACGCCTATATGAAGAAGTTCCACTACGGCGACTGGCTCGCGCTGGACGGCGACGGCGGCATCGACTCCGTGAAGGGCGGCACCTCCGACGAATACTGCGCGATGTCGTATTATCTGTACTCCACGCGGATCGTGGCGAAGACCGCGAAGCTGCTCGGAAAAGAAGAGGACGCGGCTTACTATGAAAAGCTTGCCGAAGAAATCCTGACATTTATCAATAACGAATTCTTCTCGCCGCTCGGCCGCTCGACGATTGACACGCAGACCGGATATCTTCTCGCGCTCCGCCACGGCCTCGGCTCGCGTCCGGACAGAAATGCCGAGAACCTTGTCCAGAAGCTGAAGCGGAACGGCGGAAAGCTGCAGACCGGCTTTATCGGCACGCCGCTCCTCGCGGAAACCCTGACAAAGATCGGCGAGCAGGAGATGGCTTACGACCTCCTCTTCAACGAGGAATTCCCGGGCTGGCTCTATGAAGTCAATCTCGGCGCCACGACGATCTGGGAGCGCTGGAACTCGATGCTGGAGGACGGCTCCGTCTCCTCGACCGGCATGAACAGCTTCAACCATTACAGCTACGGCGCCATCGTGAGCTGGATCTATGAGCGCGCGGCGGGCCTGCGGCGCGATCCGGAAGTTCCGGGTTATAAGAAGGTCATTTTCGCCCCGATTCCGTACAAGAAGCTCGGCTTCGCGGACGTGTGCTACGATTCGCCGGCCGGAAAGTGGGAGAGCCACTGGAAGGTTCTCGACGATACGCATCTCGAGCTTTCGCTGACCGTGCCCTTCGGCTGCACGGCGGACATGGTGCTTCCGTATGCGCCGGAAGAGATCTTTGGAACAAACAACAACGTCCTCTTCCACGATGTGACGGACGGCGTATGCCATGTCGGCCCCGGAAAGTATGAGATCACTTACGAAACCACGCGGCCGATGCGTAAGATCTACAGCTGCGATACGCCGATTGTAGAGCTTCTCGCAAATCCGAATGTCGTGGCGGCCATGAAGCAGGCGGCGCCGCAGTTCACGGATGTTTCGCCGCAGTACCGCCAGGCTTCGATCCGTCAGCTTGCGAAGCACTTGCCGGGCGCGATCAGCGACGAGATGCTCGCGCAGTTTGATCAGCTGCTTCGGGGAATTGAGTGAAATAACTGAAAAATGTGTCATGTCGAGCGGAGCGGGTCCCCTCGCGCGCACCACGCCCTCGCTCGGGATGACAGATAAAAGGAGCATGCGATGAAAAAGACCATACAGATTGCGCAGACACGCGAGGTCCTGATCCTTGCGGAAAATATCACCTACAGCCGCGTCGGCGACTGGTACAACTGCACCTGGCAGGATATGAAGCTCGACGTGATCTGCCCGAAGGACCGGGTAAATCACGCGCCGCAGCCCTGTCTTGTGTGGATCTGCGGCGGCGCCTTCATCACCGAAAGGAAGGATATCTGGGCACCGGAAATGATGTACTACGCGGAGCGCGGCGTGACGGTCGCTCTCGTCGACTACCGCACCTCCGATAAGGGTTCCTTCCCGGCAGGGCTTGTCGACATCAAGTCCGCCATCCGCTATCTTCGCGCCCACGCGGCGGATTTCTGCATCGATCCCGAGCGCATCTTTACGATGGGCGAATCCGCCGGCGGAACGCTTTCGACGCTTGCTGGCGTGACTTCCGGCTGCGCGGAATTTGATCAGGGCGAGTGGCTCGATTATTCAAGCAGCGTCACGGCGGCGATTGATATCTACGGACTCTCGGATCTTTCGCTTCGGGCGGCGAAAAGCGACAATACCGAAGCGGTTCCGAGCTGGCAGTTCACGGCCTTCCTTGGGAATGATCCGAAGACGGCCGCAGAGAAGGCAAGCGCCGTGAATTATGTGACGAAGGATACCTGTCCCTTCCTGATCCTGCACGGTTCGGCGGACGATACGGTGCCGATCGCGCAGAGCGAGGCGCTCTATGAGAAACTGACAGGCTGCGGCGTTCCGGCGGACTTCTATGTCATTGAAGGCGCGAACCACGGCGACGTCCTGCTGTATCAGGACGAAGTGAAGGCCCTCGTGCTGGAGTTTATCAGGAAGTTCTGACGGGCACCGGGCAGGGCATAAAAAGAATCCGGAAATCACAGGGAACGCGATTTCCGGATTCTTTCATTCCGCCATTACTTTTCTTTCGGGAAAAACCGGGTCAGCACGCCGATCACGGGATAGGCGATCAGCTGGAAGCCGATGACGCAGAAGATCAGGAAGCTCCGGATGGACTGCGGCTGTACCGGGATCAGGTTCTCGGTCGGCGCCTGATAGCCGAGGTGCGAGATGCCGAAATTAAAGGCGCAGAGGGCGATGCCGCCGGAGATCGTGATGATGCAGTTGAAGACCGAGGAACTGAAGCCGTCGCAGCGCTCGCCGCTCACGCGCTCCACATCGTCAAGCGCGTCTCCGAGGAGCCCTGAGACCATGTAGGTGGACGGGATCAGGCCGATCGTGCGGATCACCTGGCCCGTGAGAACGAGCGGAAGGCTCTCAGGATTCAGGAGGCAGAGAAGGACGCCGGTGGTCGCAATAATCATGCCGAGAAGCAGCGCGTTCCGTTTGCCGAGCTTCTTTACGATCGGGTTGCAGAGGATGACGCCGATCCCGAGCGGCGCCTGTCCAAGCGCGTAGAAGAGCGCCTGCGTATGGCCGTCGTTATAGGAGCCGAGCACCCAGTTGCAGTAGTAGAAGGTGGCGGTGCCGAAGAGCGAATTCACGAGGTTGATCACGATGAGGTAGACCATGAGGATGACCCAGGCGCGGCTCTTCATGCAGCAGCGAAGCTGATGGCCGAGGCTCGGCTTTTCCTTCGCGGCGTCTTTGATTTCGGCGCCTTCGGTCTCTGAACATTTTGTCACGCGGTCCCTCGTGAAGAAGAACTCGAGAAGCATCAGCGGGAAGGCGAATACGGCGATGATGATCGCGGCCTTGATCCAGCGGGATTCCACGACGCCGAGGAAGGGAACGATGACCGTCGGGAAGAGGATTGCGACGAAGGAGCCGGCAGCCATGCCGGGGGTATTCGCGACGGTGGAGAGCTTCCTGCGTTCGGCCGGGTCCTTGGTTGCGAGCGGCACCATCAGGGTGTGGGCGGTCGAATACATGGTGTAGGCGACCGCGTAGAAGATCGTGTAGCTCGCGAAGATCCAGATCGCCGTCAGGTTGTCATTGCCCTTCGGGACGACGAAAAGCAGGATCATGCAGACGAACATCAGCGGGGCGGCGAAGAGAATCCAGGGCCGTGCTTTTCCCTGTCGGGAATGCGTCCGGTCGACGATCACGCCCATGAGAATGAAGGTCAGCATGTCGAGAACCTTTGCGACGATCGGGAAGAGCGAGATGAACATGCCGCCCCAGATCGCGCTGATTTTCAGGACGTCGGTGTAGTAGACGTTGAGGTAATTCGAAAGGATCGAATTCATCACCATGACGGCGATCGGGCCCATGAAGAAACCGAGGACCTTCTCGCGGATGGTGATTTTCTTCTCCGGCACGCGGCTGTCGAAGATTCTGGCGGAAAGAAGTCCTTTTTTCATCAGTCTTCACCTCCGTGTTTCTGGAGGAGCGTCTCGATCTCTGCAAGGATTTCCGGCTCCCGGCGTCCGTATTTTTCCATGCCCTTTCTGGTGAAGTAGGGCCTTAAATACAGCGGAATCGTGCAGCCGAAGATGCCGAGCGCGAGGAAGATGACGAACAGCACCTGCTGATCGTAGTGCAGCATGACGAAGGACGCGCCGATCGAGGCTGCCCCGGCCATGCCGACCAGGACGTCCCGCTTCAGAAAATACCGGTCGACCGTCCGGTCGATGTCGTCGAGCTCCCGAAGGAGGCTTCGGATTTCTTCCGGAAGGCTGGAACCGGCTGGGATCGGCGTCTCAGGACGGAAGAGGATTTCGGTATCGCCGTGCGCCTGCCGGGTGACGGTTTCGGTGCGGTAGCCCAGACTTTCGTAGCAGCTTCGGATCAGTTCTTCCCGGTCCGGCCGGACATGGACGGTGATCGGTTCTTCATGCGGATGATTCATGGATCATGCTCCTTGGTTTCAGAGATTTTTTGAACATCTGTTTATTTTTCAGACAGCAGTTGCTTTTGTTTACAGCTTGTATTATACTTTTTCTCAGAAAACGACACAATCATCAGTTCGCGACAGACTGGTGAAGAATTGAACAGAATCAACAAATGTGTGTAGAAAGTGAGCAGACTGATGAAAACTGATCCGAGAGCCCGATATACAAAATCCATTATTGAGGAAGCCTTCCTCAGCATCGTTCATGAGAAGCCGCTGTCGAAGGTGACGGTGAGCGAAATCTGCACGCGGGCGGAGATTAACCGGGGAACCTTTTACCGCTATTATCTGGATGTCTATGACCTGGCCGACAAGATGGCCGACGAAGGACTGGAGCGGGTGAAAAAAGCGGTCAGCGGAGAGTCGGGAAGAGACTTCCAAACGGCCCTCGCGGAGATGCTCCGCTTCCTGAAGGAGGACAGCAGGCTGTTCTATCTGGCGCTGTCCGGCATCTTTGATGAAAACCGGCAGAATTCCTTCATGCAGCGCGTGTTTTCGGAGCTTTTCACCGCGCTCGGGACGCAGCTTCCGAATGCAGACGAAGATCTCCGGCTCCGGCAGTTTGCCTATATTTCCGGGGGCTCGGGGGCGCTCATCGAGTACTGGTTAAGGTCCGGGACCAAGGAGAGCCCGGAAGAAATGGCGGAGCTGATCAGCCGTTATGCGGACCTTTTGATTCACGCGTCATGATTTGGAAATAATTTACCTTGGCGCTTGAAATCTGTGAGAGTGCGGACTGCATCATCCTGACGCTCGGCGGCGTCGAGAAGACGCTGAAGAAAGCGGAGCACGGCCAGAACCTCGGCGGCGCGCGCGCAGGATACGCGGAGTCGGAGATCAAGGACTACGAGCCGGAAACAATTCCGGAGGTCCGTCCGGACGAAAGCGTAAGGATCAGCTTTACCCTGAAAAATACCGGAGCTTATGAAGGTACCGAGGTCGTGCAGCTGTATCTTCGCGACAAATTCGCCTCGATGACCCGCCCCGTGCAGGAGCTTCAGGGCTTCCGGCGCGTTACGCTGGCCCCGGGAGAGTCGAAAAAGGTCGAATTTATCGTGGATCCCACGCAGATGGCATTCCTGACCCATGAAATGCAGTGGAAGCTCGAAAAGGGCCGTTTTGACGTCCTGATCGGCTCATCTTCCGCGGACATCCGCTTAAGCGGCGCCTATATCGTGACGGAGGACCGCTTCCTGAAGGGCCGCGAGCGCGCCTTCTTCGCGAAGTAAGAAAGAGAAGATACCGAAGTTTTCCCGCACTTTTGTTGGACATCTGTTGGACAGACAGTGTTACAGTAATGCAGAATGTTATAGTATCCTTCAAAGGAGGAGCGTATGCCGCAGGAAGAGAATCTGTTTCTGAGACAGATGAGAGAATTCGAACAGAATGAAATGACCCGGAAAAAGAAGAAAAAACGGCAGGACGAGAAGGAAAAGGAAGACCTGCTGAAAAAGCGCAAAAGGGATGAGGTTTACGCCCGAACCCCCGGCGCGGGTCTTTCGGCGTCGCTTTTCGGCGAAGGCTACAAGGAAGGCTACGAGAACGGGGTGGCTTTTGCCGAGAATGCCGTCGACTTCCTTGAAACGGCCGCGGAAGCGGAGACCGGAAACGCTTTTCTCGGGAACTATTCGGTCATGGCATCGATCTTTCAGTCGGCGGGCGAACCGGAAAAAGACGAAAAGGATCGCGAACTGGAGAATTCCGAACGCTTCTTCAAGAAGGAAACCGGAAAGGTACCGGTGATCGACCTCCTGAAAAACGTGGCGGCCGGGGAAAGCAGCGGCGCGTTCCGGAAGCTGTATGAGAAGCTGAAGGATGCGGACGGCCCCAGCCAGGAAACCGAAGAGGCGCTGGACGACTTCCTCGACGAAGCGGAGCAGCAGGTCCTCGAGGAAATCAAGGAGGAAATGGAGCGCCGCGAGGAGTATGACGAGAATCGGGAAGAGCCGGACTCCTTCGAAGAGGAAAGACGGGAGAAGTTCGACGATTCGATGGGACAGAAGCTTGCCATTCTGAAAAGAACCATGGACAGCAGCCGCTTCGATGCCCTGATGAACCGGATGGACGACGTCGGCTATCATGTCAATCCGCGCGCGCTGGATCTGATCAGCATGTTCGGCCTGAGAAAGAAGGCGGTGCGTGTGGGACTGACGAAGCTGGAGGAAATCAAGTCCGGACAGCCGGCGGGATTCTTCAGCATGCTTTCCGGCGTGAAGGGCTTCCTCGGCGCGGAGGGCAGGAAGCTTCCGGAGGCGGAGCAGAATATGGAAAAGAAGCTGCAGTCCTTTGTCCTGGATGACTGCGCGCCGACGAAGCGGAACGTGGATCAGGAAGCCTTCTATACGTCGATGCATATCCTCGGCAAGGTCATGCCCCGGAGAAAGTTCGCGGAATTTGTGGAGAAGGTCAACAATCAGCCGGGCCGCGGCGTCCGTTATAAGCCGGAAGATTTCCGCGAGGCGCCGAAGATGAAGGATCCGGAGATGGAAGCGCCGGAAGAGGCGGCACCGACTCTTCGGCCGCGGATGCCCTGGGAAGAGTAACAGACCGTTCAACGGGAGAAGGAGAGAGGTAAAATGGTATCGGAAGAGGAACTTTTCGCGGAAGAGAGAAGAAGAGCACGCAAACGCAAACAGAAGGAAGAAGAGGAACGGAAGCGTCGCGACCGGTATTTTATCCGGAAGGAAATCCGTAAAAAACAGGAGCAGGAGGCAAGCGAGGCTTTTGCGGAAGGCTACGAAGCCGGCGCCGCGCTCGGACACGCCATTTCGGAGATGGATGATGTTCCGAAGAAGGCAGAGAAGGATTACAGCAAGTCCGAGTCCCTGTTCAAAAAGGAAGCCAATTCCGTGAGCGCCATGGACATTCTGGACGAGCTGGCCGAAATCGAAGAAGAGGACAGCCCCTTCCGGAAGCTGCATGACGAGATTGCGGCGGAGAAGGAAGCAAACGAGCATACGGAGCAGGCGGTGACGAGCTTCATCGAAGGCGTGTCGACCGTGATCCTTTCGGAGGTCCGCGCGGAAGTCAACCAGCGCAAGAAAGATGAGGAAGGCTTCCTGCAGGAGACGGACGGCGCCATTCAGCGGCGGAAGGATTTCGAGTTCAAGATGAACCTCCGGATGAACTTTGTGCGTAAAACCATGGCGGCGGATGCTTTCGAAAATCTGTGCGCCGAGGTCCGGGAAGCCGGGCTTGACATTCAGGCGGAACAGTTCACCGGTCTTGCGGTCAGCGATTTCCGCAAGCAGAAGGCGACCCTCGGGCTGAAGGCCATGAAGGAACTGGCATCCGGGCAGACGCCGTTCTTCTACAAGATGATGCACAGCACGGAGGAATTCATCGCTTCCAACAAGGAGCAGGAAAAGGACGTCTCGGAGCGGCTCGTGAAGGACATCGCGGAGTTTGTCGCGAAGGACTGCGCGCCGAATAACCGCTCGGCGGACGACAAGGCCTTCCGTACAGCGATGTATACCCTGAAAGCCATGCTTCCGGAGAAGAAATTCAACCAGTTCGTGGAGCAGCTGAATCATCAGCCCGGCCGCGGCTCGAAATATAAGGCCGAGGATTTCAGCCGCCTTCCGAAGCGAGGCGGCAGGGCAGCGGAGGCCGCGGGACCCGTCCTCAAGATCGACGAGGGCTGGGAGGAACTGTAAACCGTTTACACATCAGACATACGGCAGGCGATGAGGAAACTCACCGCCTGCCGTTTTCTGTAAGGGTGTCGGATTTGTGAGAGAAAGAGGTCGGTTTCGCGGGTAGTGCGGGGAGGGCGGGGAGGTTTATAATGATGACAGGATTAGTTAGGAGGTGAGGAAATCATGTCTCATCCTGTCCGTCGACGTGGATACGGGACAGTGGATCACCTCGGGCTTTTCTCTTGCCATGGGCATCGTCATGCCGCTGACGGCCTTCCTGATCACCCGCTTCCCGACGAAGCGTCTGTATCTGGCGGGACTCCTGCTCTTTATCGGCGGTTCGGCTCTGTGCGCACTGTCCGGTTCTTTTGTTCCGATGATGATCGGGCGGGTGCTGCAGGCGGCGTCAAACGGCATTCTGGTCGCGATGACGCAAGTCGTGATCCTCTCGATTTTCCCGAAGGAGAAGCAGGGCTCCTATATGGGCTGGTACGGGCTGGCGGTCTCGGCGGCGCCGATGGTTGCGCCGACGCTCGGCGGAATTCTGGTCGATGCGCTCGGATGGCGGTCGATCTTCTGGATTGTCGCGGGCGTCATGACGCTGTCCTTTGTGCTGGCGGTCTTTGTCTTCCGGGATGTGCTGGAGGTGCAGAGGCACAGCTTCGATATCCTCTCCTTCGTGATCAGCGTTTTCGCCTTCGGCGGAATTACGCTCGGTGCGGGAAGGCTGTCGTCAAAAGACATTACGGACCCGCTGACGGCAGCGGCCCTCGGAATCGGCCTGGCAGCCTCCGCGGTGTTTGCCGTCAGGCAGCTGAAAGCATCGGAGCCCTTCCTGAACATCCGTATCCTGAAATATAAAAATTACGCGGTCAGCGTGGCCGGTTCCGTCATCCTCTATCTGATCATGATGGGCGGCACGGTACTGACGCCGCTTTATCTGCAGTGCGTGGTAGGACTGAAAGCCGCGGTGTCCGGCCTTCTGACACTGCCGGGATCGCTGGCGTCGATTATCTGCTCGCCGATCGCGGGGAAGCTGTACGACAGACTGGGCATGAAGAAGCTGTTCCTCCTGGGCGGCGCGCTCTTTGTCCTCGGAAATATCGGGATGATTTTCCCGGAGCCGCTTCCGGTGCTGGTCGTTTTCTACGCGGTCCGCTCCGCTGGCATTTCCTTTCTGATGATGCCCTTTGTAACCTAGGGAATTGCGGGCATTCGGGACAAAGGGGCGACGGCGCACGGGACGGCGCTTCTGACCTCGCTGCGTACGATCGCGGGAGCGATCGGAACGGCGGTTTTCGTCGGCGTGATGTCCTCGGCTTCCGCAAGCGGGGCCGGCATGGCATCCCCGAATCCCGGCCTTTTCGGCTTCCGC
>CAMPAR010000069.1 GCA_946632055.1 uncultured Lachnospiraceae bacterium | reverse complement strand
AAAAAAATAAGACACGGAATCCTGCTGTTTTCCGTGTCTGTATTATAATCATAAATTGAAGACCATAGTCCCCTAAAATAGGGGAATTTGTTTCGCCGCTCCGCCCTTTTTCGCGCCGCTTCTTTTTCCCGGGAAACCCTGGCGGGCGTCTTTTCTTTCTACCTGCGGCTCTCCTTCAGATGCTCCTGTCCGTTCTCCGCAAGGAGCTGATTCACCTTTTCGATGCTGCGGATTTTCTTGTTCACCGCCACGATCAGCACGATGTCCCTCGGATCCTTCGCGTAGAGCTCCCGCATACCGTACAGCTTCAGGGCGCGCTGCGTTTCCTTCAGGCTGAGCCCGAGCGCGAAGCAGAAGCGCAGGATATAGTCGCGTTCCGAGGTATGACGCTCGCCGGACAGCAGCTTATATCCGTATTTTTCCGGGAAATCCGCCTGCTGGATCAGGTCCTTGCGGAGCATTTTCCGTTCCCGGATCCGCTCCTCCATAAAGGCGGGAAATCCTTCGTTCTCGCGAAGCGCATGCTTTTTCTGAAAGCTTTCCACTTCTTTCACATCCACGCGTTTCAGGATCTCCATCAGCTTCGATGTACTCTCTTCGTTCATAAGACCTCGCCCACAGCAGCCTTTTCACTACAGTTTCATTTACTTTTTATTACCGCTGTGTTATGATAGTGATACCATTTTTCGACCAGTTTTGCAAGGGATTTTGAGCAATGATTTCTGAAAACGATTACATTCTGTCTTTCTATGAGCCGTTGTCGTCCTTCGGCAAAAAGCAGAATGTCGAACTGTGCAAAAACACGGCAACCGGGCAGCTTTATGTAAAGAAAACGCTGTCCGTTTTTGACCGTTCCGTTTTCGATTTCATTCGCCGTACCCAGCCGCCGAATGTTCCCCGGATCATTGAACTTCTGGAGGAGGACGGCGAACTGATCGTAATCGAAGAGTATTTTTCCGGGCGAAGCCTCCGGGAAATCATCGAGGAACGGCGCTGTCTTTCCGTCCCGGAAACGCTGCGGATCATTCGCGCGCTGACGAAAATCCTGCTGCCCTTCCATTCCCAGCCGGTTCCGATCGTCCACCGGGATATCAAGCCGGAAAATATCCTCCTCTCCTCGGACGGCATCATCAAGCTTGTCGATTTCAACGCCGCGAAGCGGGAAACCCCGGAGAAGAACCGGGACACCGAGCTCTTCGGCACGGTCGGCTACGCCGCGCCCGAGCAGTACGGCTTCGCAGCCTCCACACCCGCCACCGACGTCTATGCCATCGGGGTCCTCATGACCGAGCTTTCCACCGGCGCCTTCGACCCGAAAAAGGTCCCGGAGCCGTTGTTTGCGATCGCCGAAAAATGCACCCGGCTCGATCCTTCGGACCGGTATCCGGATGCGATAGCTCTTTCCGAAGCGCTCACAGCGCTCCCTGTGCCGATTTCTTCGGAAAAAGGCCTCGAAAAAGCCCTCCGGGCGGAACAGCCTGACGCCCCGGAGCGCCGGGTTTCCTTCATCACCGACGGCCCGAGGAGCTTCCTTCCGCCCGGCTTTCGGAGCAAATGCTGGTGGAAAATCGTCATTGCCTGCGTCGGTTACACGCTCGTTCTGCTTCTCACCTATGCGGGCGGCTCGGCCGTAGACACCCCCGGAAAGAAGCTCGTGGAGTACCTTCTGGTCTTTATCCCCGCCATTGCCGGCATCTTCGTCGATTTCAACTACCGGGGAATCTGGCGCGTACTGCCCCTCCTGAACAGCGACCGCCTCGTTCTTCGCATCATCGGACTGATCGTATATCCCGTCGTCCTGTTCATCACCACCTTTATCTTTCTCCTCATCGCCAGCATGCTCCTCGGCATCGACTTTTCTTCCTGAAGCTGCAGGCGAAAACCATCGATGCTCCCCCGAGCCGAGGGTAATGGGTGTCCTCGCAAAGCGTATGTGGAACCACGCCGCGTGAGGACACCCATCTCGCAGGCGAGTTCAGCCACAGCACAAGGCCCCCGGGCGGAACGCCCGGGGGCCTTGTGCTTACATCCAACAACCTTTCAGCTCATCGCCCGGCCTTCTCGACCGCGGCCTTCGTCAGCGCGCGGGTATGCCGGATCGGCTTCCACTCCACCTTGCAGAACATAGACTGAATCGAGATCGGCATGAAGGTGAACATAAAGAGCGGGAAGGTGAGGCTGTACAGAATCTTCTTGCCCGTCGTCGTGTGGATATGGTTCCACTCGCTGAGCATCGTGATGAATCCCATGATAAACAGTGTGAAATAGCCGGAAACCACCGCCTTCAGGATCGGCAGCAGGATCTCAAACAGCGTAGCGCCGGTCGCCGCCAGCCAGATCAGATTGACGGAATTCACGATCACGCCGATCGCCGCCATCGCAATCGCGGGGACGGTATTCATCAGAATATCAAAGGCCGCGAAGCGGGTCGGATTGTCTTTCCTGAACATGCTCCGGAACAGCTTCAGACCGTAGCGGTGCAGCATCTGCAGATATCCGCGCGACCAGCGAAGCCGCTGCCGCCAGGACTGCCGGAACTGGCCCGGCTGCTCGTCGTAAAGCTCCGCTTCCCGGCAGAAGCCGATGCGGATGCCGTCGCTGACGAGGCGGGAGGTGAACTCGAGGTCTTCCGTCAGCGTGAAGAACTGCCAGCCGCCGTACTTCTCAATGACTTCCCGCGCGAAGCAGAAGCCGGTGCCGCCGATAGCCGAGCTCGACCCGATCAGATAGCGCGGATAATTCAGATACCGCGATTCTCTTAAGAACCAGAGCCCTACGCCGGCCGTCAGCCAGTTGTCGCCGAAATTCTTGGAATTCCGGTAGCCGGTCACGAGCTGGTATCCGTCCGAGAAACAGCGGTTCATTTCCGAAATATAATTCTCCCGAAGGACATTGTCAGCGTCAAAGATGAAGAATCCGTCATACTGCGTGAAAAGCCCGTCCTCCTTCAGATGCTCAAAGAGGTCGTGCATGACGTAGCCCTTGCCGATTTCCTGGCGGTTCACGCGCTCATACACCTTCGCCCCGGCTTTTCTCGCCGCCTCGGCGGTGTGATCCGTGCAGTTGTCCGCCATGACATAAATATCCACAAGCTCCGACGGATAGTCCTGCTGACGCAGGCTTTCAATCAGATTTCCGATGACGATTTCTTCATTGCGCGCCGCCACGAGCACCGCATAGCGGTGCAGCTTCTCCGGTTGGTGCGCCTTCGGCTTCTTCCACCAGGAAATCGGAATATATAAAACCTGGTAGAAGCAGCACAGCACAAAAATCAGCATGATCACCAGATTGATCAGATCAAACGCGTTCATTCATTCCTCCGAAATGATCCTTAAACACTACGGTTCCGCCGTGAGCTCGGGCGCCTCGTTCTTCATCAGCGGGAACTGCATGAATACCTTGAAAAGGTCTCCGTCAATTTGAATCGTAAAGGTTCCGCCCTGCAGCTCCACAAGGCTCTTCGCAATGGAAAGGCCGAGGCCGTTTCCTTCGCTGTTTCTTGAGCGGTCGCCCCGCACGAAACGCTCCGTCAGTTCCTCCGGGCTGATGTTCAGCTGCTCCCGGGAGACATTTTTTATGGTCACACAGGCCTGTCCCTGGATGACTTCAAGCGAGAGGTACACCCTGGTTCCTTCCTGCGTGTACTTGCAGGCATTGGACATCAGGTTGTCGAAAACACGCCACATTCTTCTCGGATCCGCCAGAATCATCACCGGCTCCGGCTGCGTTTCCACAATCGCGGAAAGACGCGAGCTCTGCAGGCGGTCCTCATATTCGCCGGCCGACTGGGACAGGAAGACATTCACATCGCAGGGCACGGCATTGATTTCCAGATTTCCGGTATTCGCCTTGCTGACCTCCACGAGGTCCTCAATCAGGCGCTTCAGTTTCCGGGACTGACGCGTCAGCACTTCGGAGTACTCCGTGATCTTCGCATTCTCGCTCGGCTCTCTCGCAATCAGGTCCGAATAGTTGATGATCGACGTCAGCGGCGTCTTGATATCATGCGAAACATTCGTGATCAGCTCCGTCTTCATGCGCTCGCTTCTGATGCGCTCCTCGACCTCTTCATTGATCGTATCGCTGATATGATTCAGGTTTTCCGCGTGTCTTTTAAGATCGAATGCGAGCCCTTTTTCCGAAATCTTGCGGTCGAGCCGCCCGCCCGCAATTTCCTCGCCGCCCTTTAAAAGGCGCCGCAGGCCGATCACCGCGAAGAGCACGACCGGAAGGACAATCAGCTTTTCCACAAGCCACAGGACGATCAAAAACTCGAAATCCATCCGATTCGCGCATTGAATGAGGCAGATGACTTCCAGCACGCTGACGGCAAGAAACACGAGGATTGTCCGCCACACGAGCGGAATATGCTGCACCAGGTACTTCAGCCCCCGGTACAGAGCCGCGAAAAAGCGTCCGATTCCCCGGATCAGCATCGCGATCAGGGTGTTTTCCGGGAAGGTTTTCGTCTTGACCCGCACGGCAAGACTCATGGCAAGGCCGAGAAGCAGGGACAGCAGCACAAGCCCGCCGCCGATATATACAATGAATTTTCCGAGACCTTCCGGCACTTCTTTTCTGAGAATAATGACGACCACCGCGACCGGAAGAACGCTGATGAGGAACAAGAGGTCAAACGGCACCCGGTACAGAGACCCCGGCACCAGCTCCTCCGTATCGATCCGGTGTCCGGCGGCGCACATCAGCCCGATGAACGACGCGATCCCGAGAAGCGCCAGCACGATCACCAGCGGATAAGCCAGATACCGCATCGAATAGCCGAAGCTGACCGCCCAGTCCATCAGATAGTACGGCTCAAGCGACTCGATAATCCCGCGCTCCGTCATCACAATCGTAAAGAGGCGCGTCCCCTCGGCGAATTCCTGCTCGTCATCCGGGTCATAATAGTAGGCGTAGCCGCTGCGGTATTCTTCCTCCTGATACGGAACCACCGCAAAATGGAAGGTATAGACCGTCCCGGTCAGGGCCGTGGCGTCCTTTTCTTCGTCCGAAACGTTCTTGCTCTGCGCGATCACCCGCGCGTCTTCATCATAGAGCTGCCAGTCGAAGCTCTCGGTTTCCTGAATCAGGCCGTAAAGCACCGTATTTTCGACGATATCCCGCGCATCCTCCGCAATGATTTCCTGCCGGTACGCGTGCAGCCGGCGCTCCTTCGTCATCGTATAGAAGCCCTGGTCCACCATGAACAGGGCGCCGACCGTAAAGGATACTGCCAGGACCATCGATATCATCGTGAGCAGGAACAGCACTGTCTTTCCGCCGACCGTATAGATAAACCGTCTCATAGTCCGAACTGCTCCCTGTCTCAGATATAATAACCCCTGCCGAAGACCACCTTGATGTAGCGCGGTTCGGCCGGGTCAATTTCAATTTTCTCGCGCAGATGGCGGATATGCACCGCCACGGTATTTTCGCTGCCCATGGCCGGCTCCTTCCACACCTCGCGGTAAATTTCGCGCGGAGAGAAGACCTTGCCGGGATTCGCCATCATCAGCTTCAGGATATCAAACTCCGTCGGGGTAAGGCTGACCGGACCTCCGTCCACCGAGACCGTCTTGCTGCGGTCATTCAGCTCGATGCCGCCGAGCTCCAGCGTCTCGGAGGCCACCGTCCCGCCGCCCAGCTTGAAATACCGCCGAAGCTGCGATTTGACGCGCGCCGCCACCTCCACCGGATTGAAGGGCTTCGTGATATAGTCGTCCGCCCCCACGTTCAGGCCGAGAATAATATCGCTGTCCTCGGATTTCGCGGTCAGCAGGATGATCGGAATATTGCTGAATTCGCGGATCTTCGCCGTCGCCTGAATTCCGTCCATTTCCGGCATCATGATGTCGAGAAGCGCGAGGTGGATTTCCTCCCCCCGCACCTTTTCGACCGCCTCCCGGCCGTTATAGGCTTCCGTCATTTCATAATCCGCATCCGATAAGTAGATTTTCAGGGCATTGACAATGTCTTTATCATCATCGCAGATCAGAATACGGTACATCTTCCTACCTCTTAATTCCTGTATAAACGATATTATAACCGTATGTTCTTTAAGAAAAAATCAGGGGATTTATTAAGATTTCTTTAAGACTCCGTCCGGCTGAGCTCCCGGTAAATCTCCCGCTTGGACACGCCCCGGTCCTTTGCCACCCGTTTCATGGCGTCCATCCGGGAGAGGCCTTCCGAAAGATACCGCGCCAGATGCGCCTCGACGGAAAGTCCGGCATACGCCTCCCGGGCCTCCTCCTTCAGGACTTCCGGAGACTGTCCCTCCACGACAAGCACATATTCCCCGCGCGGCGCTTCGGCTTCAAAATGCCGCACCGCCGCCGAGAGCGTGGTCCGAAGGACCGATTCGTGAAGCTTCGTGAGCTCCTTGCAAATCGCCGTCTTCCGGTCGCCCAGCGCCTCCAGAAGATCCTGCAGCGTCTTGATCAGATGATGCGGAGCTTCATAGAAAATCAGCGTGGCCGTGTCGTTTTTCAGGTTGTCGAGGATCTCCTGCCGTTCCTTTTTCTCGGACGGGAGGAAGGCTTCGAAGCGGAAGCGCCGCGTGGAAAGCCCCGAGATGATGAGCGCTGAAATGCAGGCGGTCGCGCCGGGGATGGAACTTACTTCAATCCCGGCCTCGATGCACCGCTGTGCCAGCACTTCCCCGGGGTCGGAAATCCCGGGCGTCCCGGCGTCCGTGATGCAGGCGACGGTCGCGCCGTCCAGCATCTTTTTTACGAGCTCCTCCGCCTTGTCAAAACGGTTATATTCATGATACGCCGTCATCGGCGTGCGGATATCGAAGTGATTCAGCAGCCGGATGCTGTTCCTGGTATCCTCCGCGGCGATCAGGTCCGCCGACTTCAGGATTTCCACACAGCGCGGCGTCATGTCGCCCAGATTTCCGATCGGCGTCGCGCACAGATACAGCTTCCCGGGCCTGTTTTCCTTCTCCTTAATGCCTTCCGTCATGATAAATCTCCCGGATTTTCTCCGAATAAACCCCCGGCGCCTCGTGAATGATGACCGGCGGTTCGACCTTCAGCGCGTTTCTTCCGCCCCGGATTCCGGAGACCAGCACCATCGTGGCGTCCCGCTCCATGTTCGGGTGGATCAGGATCATCCGCTCCGGCTGCAGGCGGTTTTCCAGCATTCCGGAGAGAATTTCCGGAAGCCGGCCCGGCCGGTGGACCATATAGAAGCGGCCGCCGACCCGAAGAAGCTTCGCGCTTTCCCGAAGGACGTCCTGAAGCTCCACCAGAATCTCATGCCGCGCAATCGCGAGGCTCGGATCGGGGTTCTTGATCCCCACGTTGTGCTTCATATAGGGCGGATTCACCGTCACGACGTCAAAGCTCCCCTTCGGGAACAGCTCGGACGCCGTCTTCACGTCTCCCGAGAGGAACCGGATGTGGTCCTCCGCCCGATTCAGCGCGGCGGAGCGTCCCGCCATCTCCACCAGGTCCTCCTGAATTTCGAGGCCCGTATAGTCGCCGCAGGCGTAGCGCGCATCCATCAGCACCGGGACAATACCGTTGCCCGAGCAAAGATCCAGCACCTTCTCCCCCGGCCGCACCTCGGCAAACCATGCAAGAAGCGCAGCATCCACGCCAAAACAGAACTTGTTCTCGTTCTGTATGATCTGATAGCCGCGCCTCATGAGATCGTCAATCCGCTCGTGTTCACGGAGCATCATGGCCCTGATCCTTCCGCTGATCGTGCTTGCCGCGCCTGTGCTCCTGCCAGTTTCCGCGGCCGCCGCGCTCTTTCCGCTCCCGGTTTTCCTGTCCGCGGTTCTCCTGAGAGCGGTTTTCCTGCCCGCGCTGCTTATTTCCCTGGCGCTCGCGCTTCTCCGGCGCCTTCTTCTCCTTGTTCTCCGCGTTCTCCTCCGGAGCCGCGTTCTCCTCGTCCTTCCGGTCTTTCTTCCGGTAAGGCGTGAACTTCAGCTCCTCCACGCGGTACTCGCGGACTTCCTTCTCGTCGTCCTTTTCGCTGTCAAAGACAACCGAAACCTTCTGACGCAGCACGTCGACGGCAGAAACCTGCCCCACCGTTCCTTCCGGCGTCCGCACGCGCTGATTGACGGAGGGCAGCTGCGCGTTCAGATATTCATAGGTATCCTCTTCATTCTTCAGGCAGCACATCAGTCTGCCGCAGATTCCGGAGATTTTCGCGGAATTCAGCGAGAGGTTCTGCTCCTTCGCCATCTTGATCGAGACCGGCACGAAGTCCGTCATCCAGGTCGCGCAGCAAAGCTCGCGTCCGCAGATGCCGATGCCGCCGAGAAGCTTCGTCTCGTCACGCACACCGACCTGCCGAAGCTCGATCCGGGTCCGGAAAATGCCCGCCAGATCCTTCACAAGCTCCCTGAAATCCACGCGTCCGTCCGCCGTAAAATAAAAGGTCAGCTTTGAGCGGTCAAAGGCGTACTCCGCCCGGATCAGCTTCATCTCAAGCTGGTGCTCCGCGATTCTCTGGCGGCAGATCCGGACCGCATCCTTCTCATTCTTCTGATTGAGCTTCAGCTGGTCGAAATCGTCCTCATCCGCCGCACGCACGATCGGCCGGAGATCGCCGACGACCTTCTCCTCTTCAATCTGTGTATTCGGAATCACCACCTGGGCGCACTCGATGCCCTGTGCGGTTTCCACAATGACGGAATCTCCCCGTCTGAACACTTCTCCTCTCGGATCAAAATAATAACATTTGCATTGATGCTTGAATTTTACGCCGATGACTGTTACCATTATTTTACCCCACATGCCTTTCTCTGTGCCAGAATCAGCACCTTAAAGCTCATTTCCGTATTCACATTCGCCTCAATCCGTTCTCTTGTCTCCAGAACCGTATTGATGCCTTCATTAATTGCTTCATAACTCATCCGCTCGGAAAGCGCGCGTAGCGCCGACTGCTTTCCGGCAAGAAGCAGCTGTTTCATCGAGCCGCTCATTTTCACCTTCAGGATTTCGCGATACCACTGCAGCATCCGGGAAAAAATCGCCGGCGCAAAGGCCTTTTTTTTCGCAAACTCCTCGGTATAATGGATTTCCCCCGCCGTTGTCAGGGTCGGAAGCTTCTCAAAATACTCGTCCGTCAGCCGGACAGCCTCCTCTTCCTCCGCCCGGTCCGAAGCGTCTTCCGCGCTCTCCGTGTCCGAAATTTTCACACAGCGGGAAAGGATCGTCGGAAGGAAGACCTTCGTGTTCCCCGTAAGAAGCAGGATGACCACATATTCCGGCGGTTCCTCCAGCGTCTTCAGGAGCGCATTCTCGGCCTGCACATTCATCTCGTCCGCGTGCTCCACAATGTAGACCTTGTACGGGCTGTCATAGGGACGGATGCTGACCGATCCGACAATCCCGTTTCTCACGTCCGCGACGCTGATGAGATTCGGCTTTTCCCGCTCCACGAAAAGCGTGTCCGCGGCGGACGCCCCGATTCTCTTTGCGAAGTCCTTCGACGCCGCAAGAAGCTCGGAGGCGTCGCTTCCCTCCAGAAGGTACGCCTGCGCGATTTTGCCGCTCTTTGCGATCTCCGCGAGTTTTTTCGATATGCTGTTATTCTCCCTGTCTTCCGGCACGAATGATAAACTCCCTGATTTTCTTCAATGCGGCCTCATAGTCCGCGTTTTCAAAGCCGTTTACAAGGCTTCCGTCCGCCCGCATGAGTCCGGCTTCCTTCAGCTTCTCATCCGAAAAGTCCTGCTCGTCCGCGATAAAGCGGCGGCACATTTCGGCATATTTCGGATTGTCGTGCGTGCGCTCGCGGTTCAGCGCCCGCTGCAGCCGCTCCCCGGTCTCTACATAAATATACAGCGGAATCACACACTCCGCCCCGTAATACTCCCGGACCTTCACAAAGGACTCAATCGTCCCGACCGCAATGTAATCCCGGGCTTCATCCGCCATCTGCCCGTCGTCGACGAACATGTACTTCCAGGGGCCGTGGACCGACTGATACACCCGCTCCTCGACCACCTTTCCGGCGCGTTCCAGCTCTTCCGACTGTGCGGGCGTAATGAAATGGTACTCCCGGCCTTCCATTTCCCCGTCCCGGATCGGTCGGGTCGTGTACTGTACGATTTCCGTCAGGGAAAGCGCCGGGTCTTTCAGCAGGGAAGAAAGAACGCTGTCCTTCCCCGTGGAACTTTTCCCAATCAGATAGAAAATCCGGCTCATTTGTCCTCCTTCCTGTGCTTCTGCCACAGGAGGCCGCACAGTACCAGCCCCGCCGTCATCAGGGCAATGATTCCGCCGCCGGCCGCAAGGAATACGGTATCCGGCAGAATATAAATCACCGGGTCCGTCGCGGGATCGAACATCCAGTAGTTATTGTTGAAAAGCAGCCGGTGCATCAGGAGGAAGGTCCCGTCCCAGTTGAACAGCAGTCCGCCGCCGACAATCGCGACGATCACGAAGGAAACGATGATCGTGGCCGGCAGGAATCCGTAGATTTTCCGCTTTTTCCCGTACAGGAAGTGCAGGAGAAGCACCGCCGCGAGGCTCGCCATCGCCGCGTACTGCATGAACACAAAGATCCGCTTCACCTCCATGAAGTGGATCTCCCCATGCTCCGACATCACGAAATCCGGGAACACAAGCTTTTTCGGCCCGAAAAAGCAGTTGTAGTAAATCAGCGCGTCATAATTTCTTTTGCAGACTTCAAAGCTGAAGCCCGTCTTTTCCGGAATCTTCAGAAACTTCACCATCATGTAATAAAGCGGCGTCAGATAGACGATGATCGATACCGACGCGCACAGAATCAGCGTGAAGCACGCCGCTGTCATCAACGTGTTGTAAAACGGATGAATGGTTTTTCCCGCTTTGTTTTTCATCATAAAGCCTCGTATTTCCTGAAAAAAAGGATTGCCTTCTATGGGCTATAGTTCATAATATTATACTACAAAACCCCTTGTATGACAAGCCGGGAATCATTTTACGCTTTTCTTAGGCGGCGCCCCTTTCCTGCTCGGAAGTTTGACACGTAAATCTCATAAAAATCGCTGCAGGCCGCATATGGCCTGTCTTTTTTTGTCAACAAATTATTTTTATATTATAGTAATGTTTAGTATT
>CAMPAR010000068.1 GCA_946632055.1 uncultured Lachnospiraceae bacterium | reverse complement strand
CGTGAGAGCCAGATCGGCGGGGTGGCAGTCGGCGTGCCCATGACGACGGCGATGCCTGCCGCGTGCAGCTGGTCTACAACATCATGCAGCCAGGCAAAATCGTACTCGCCGCGCTTCGGCTCCATCTTGCGCCAGGCAAATTCGCCGATTCTGGCGCAGGTAATACCGGCCTCCTTCATTTTGGCAATGTCCTTCGGAATTTCTTCCGCCGGCCAGTCTTCGGGGTAATAGGCGCAGCCTAAAAAGGGTGTGTTCATGCTTGCCTCCAAAAGAGTAGTATAGGTTGGTATTCTCCCTCTTATTCCCTGGGGAGTGTGAAGATAAATTCGGTACCGACGCCGGGCGTCGAAATGACATCGATATTTTCCTTGTGCGCCTGAACGATTTCACGCACGATGGAAAGCCCGAGGCCGGTGCCTTTTTTGTCGCGTCCGCGGGAAGCGTCGGTCTTGTAGAAGCGTTCCCAGATTTTATTGATGTTTTCCCGCTCGATGCCGACGCCGTGATCCGCCACGGAGACCAGGATGCGGTCGCCGTGCAGATGGGTGGAGATATCGACGGTGGAATCGGTATTGCTGAACTTGATGGCGTTGTCGATCAGATTGTAGAGAACCTGCTGGATCCGGGCACGGTCCGCCACGACGGGGGCGTGCTCTTCCTCGAAGGTGACGTCAAAGCTCAGGTTTTTGTCCGTCACCGGCCCCTCGAAGGTCGGCAGCACCTCCCGGATCAGGTCATTGATGCAGAAGCGCGAACGGTCCAGAATGATGCCGTTCTCAAGCTGCGTCATGTCGATGAGCCCGTTGGCAAGCTTTGTGAGCCGCTCGGTTTCGTTCATGACCACATTGAAGTATTTGCCCTGCATTTCGGGCGGAATCGTCCCGTCCTGCATGGCGGCGATATAGCCGCGGATGGAGGTGAGCGGCGAGCGGAAATCATGCGAGATATTCGCGAGGAAACGATGCTGGTCCTCGGAAGCGCTCGTGAGCTGCCGCGCGAGGTCCTCCTGTGTTTCGGCAATCCGCGTGATATCGTCGTTTCCGCCGACATCCGAAGGGTAGGTCAGGTTTCCGTTCACATATTCGAGGCCGGCCCTGCGGACCTTCTGGAGGCGCTGGATCACGGAAATATCGAGGAAAACAAAGAAACCGAGGAGGAGGATCATGAGAGCGCCGTAGATAATATAGGCGGCCTGCAGACGGTTGTCCGCGTCCACCCGGATGGTCTGCATCGGATAGTGCAGAACCACGTATCCGTTCGTGATCACGCCCTGCGTCAGCGGATAGTAGACGCTGAGCATGTCCTCTTCAAAGCAGCCGTAAAAGTCCCCGGTCATGTAGTAGCCGGTCTTCCCGTCCGTCGGGCTGAAGCCCGGGACAGCCTCCGGCGTTTCTGCGGTTCCCGAGGCCGCGATGATGTTTCCGGAAAGGTCCAGAATCCAGATGCTGGAGCCGGAGGCATAGGCCATGGCTTCCACCTGCCCCTGGTTGACCGAGCCGGTATTGACCTGATAGGCGGCCGCGAGATAGCTCGCGTCGCGGTAGAGCGTCGAGCGCACGTTGTTTTCGGCCTGACGCGCGACGAAACGCGCGCTGAAAAAGTACACGAAAAAGAAGCCCGCGAGTGCGAGCGCAATATAAGCAAGCACAAATTTCAGCCGCAGCGGGGCTTTCATTGACGAACCTCGAATTTATAGCCGACGCCCCAGACGGTGGCGATGGCCCAGTGCGCGTTTCCTTCGAGCTTCTCGCGGATTCGCTTGACGTGAACGTCCACGGTCCGGGTATCGCCCACATATTCGTAGCCCCAGATCCGGTCCAGAAGCTGCTCGCGCGTAAACACCTGATTCGGCGATTTGGCGAGGAAGTACAGAAGCTCCAGCTCCTTCGGCGGCATTTCCACCTTGCGGTCCTGATAAGTAACCGAGTAGTTTGTCAGGTTGATGGAAAGATCCGGATACTCCACAAATTCGCCGTGCGGCTCCTCCACGGGGGCTTTCTCCGGCTCGGAAGCGGTCCTCCGAAGAAGGGCTTTCACCCGCGCCACAAGCTCCTTGGAATCAAAGGGCTTGACCATGTAGTCGTCCGCGCCGAGCTCAAGTCCCAGCACCTTGTCGAAAACCTCGCCCTTGGCGGAAAGCATGATAATCGGACAGGTGGAGGTGCGGCGGATTTCCCGGCAGACCTGATAGCCGTCCATTCCGGGCAGCATGAGGTCCAGAAGCACGATATTCGGGCGGAATACCCCGAATTCGCGGATGGCGGACTCGCCGTCATACACGATGCTCGTCTCATAGCATTCCTTCATGAGGTAGAGGGAAATCAGCTCCGCAATATTCTCATCATCATCCACGATCAGGACTTTTTGCTTGTCAGCCATGGCTTATAACTCCTTTCGCCCGGGAGACAAAAAGCGCTCCGGGGCTTTCACTATTCTACTTGAAAACGGCAATCGTCACGCCGGCGTCGCCCTCGCCGTATTCTCCGAGGCGGAATTCCTTGACGAACTTCTGCTTCCTGAGGTACTGGTGGACGGCCGCGCGCATCGCGCCCGAGCCCTTGCCGTGCACGATCCGGACCTGCGGCAGATGCGAAAGATAGGCGTCGTCCAGGTACTTCTCAAGCTCCGGCAGCGCTTCCTCGACGCGCTTTCCGATCAGATTGATTTCCGCGCCGATGGAACCGGCCTTGCTGAGCCCCGCCGTGGAAACCTTTCCGGTGTTGACTTTCTTTCCGTCCAGATGAATCGTGCTTTCCTCGATCTTCTCCACGTCGGAAAGGTGGACCTGAGAGCGGAGGATTCCCATCTGGACAAAGAGATTTCCCTTGGCATCCGGGAGCGAAGATACGGTTCCCTTCAGATTCAGGGAATGGACGAACACCGCATCCCCGAGATGAAGATCGCGGGCCTTCGTGGCGGTTTTCGGCTTCTCTTTTTGATTTTCTTTCCGCTCCGAGACCTTTTCCAGCTTCTCGCGGGTCTTTGTCCGCATGGCCTCCATCTCGCGAAGGTCATAGGAGCCGGTCTTCTGGATCATCCGGATCGCCTGGTCCATCTGTTCCTTGGCGTCCGCCAGAATTTTCCGCGCTTCCTCCCGGGACTTTTCAAGAATTCGCTCTTTTTCCGCCGCGAGGCGCGCTTCCCGGGTTTCCAGATCCTTCTTCAGCCGGTCGGCCTGGGCACGCAGCTCGTTCACGCGCATCTGTTCGTGCTCCATCTGCTTGCGGGTGTCGTTCAGATCCTTGATGACGTCCTCAAAACGCTCGGTGTCGCCGTCGATATGCGCCTTCGCTTCGTCGATAATGAAGCCCGGAAGCCCGAGCTTTTTCGAAATGGCGAAGGCGTTGCTCTTACCGGGAATCCCGATGAGGAGCCGGTAGGTGGGGCTTAAGGTCGCCACGTCGAATTCGCAGGAGGCGTTTTCAACGCCGGGCTCCGAGAGCGCGTGAAGCTTCAGCTCGCTGTAGTGCGTGGTGGCCATGGTCCGGATCTGCATCCTTCGCAGGAAATCGAGGATCGAAATCGCGAGCGCGGCGCCTTCCGAAGGATCGGTTCCGGCGCAGAGCTCGTCGAAGAGGACGAGAGAGTCCAGATCCGCCCGTTCGAGGATCCGGATGATGTTCGTCATATGGGAGGAGAAGGTCGAAAGGCTCTGCTCGATCGACTGCTCGTCTCCGATGTCGGCGTAGACCTCGGTAAAGATGCCGAGCTCCGAGCCGTCCACCGCCGGGATATGAAGCCCGGCCTGTCCCATGAGCTGCAGGAGGCCGAGCGTCTTCAGCGAAACCGTTTTGCCGCCGGTATTCGGACCGGTGACGATCAGCTGATAAAAATCATCGCCGAGACGAAGATCAATCGGCACGACTTTTTTCCGGTCGAGGAGCGGATGGCGGGCTTTCTTCAGCACAATCCTGCGTGCGGTATTGAAAACCGGGCGGGACGCGTCCATATCGCGCGCAAGGGACGCCTTCGCGAAGACAAAATCGAGATGCGAGAGAATCGTAAGATCCGTCTCGAGCTCGGCAATATGCTCCGCGGCGAGCGCGGAAAGATTCGCCAGAATGACTTCGATTTCCTTCTGCTCGTCGATTTCATACTGACGAAGCTCGTTGTTCAGCCGGATCACGCTCATCGGCTCGATAAACACCGTCGAGCCGGAGCCGGATTCGTCATGAATCATGCCGGAAACCGAGGAACGGTACTCGCTCTTCACGGGAATGCAGTAGCGGCCGTTCCGCATGGTGACGACGTTATCCCTAAGGTACTGGCTGCTTGATACGAGGATGGCATTCAGCTCGGAATGGATGCGGGAAGACACGCCGGCCATTTTGCGGCGGATGTCCTTCAGCCGGGGACTCGCGTCGTCGGCGATTTCCTCTTCCGAGATGATGCAGCGGTCGAGCTCCCGGGCAAGAAAGGCGAGGGGGTCGAGCAGATTGAAGGAGCCGCTGAGAACATCCGGATTTTCCTCGTCGTCATTTTTCTTTCCGTAGGTTCTGACGCGCTGCGCCGTGTGGAGCACGGAGGCGATATTCAGAAGCTCGACGATGCCGAGATTCGACTGCACCTTCAGACGGACGAGAGAGGCCCGGATGTCGCGCGCGCCGGAGCAGGAAAGGGTGCCGAAGCGCACAATGCGCTGAAGCGCCGCTGCCGTTTCCGCCTGGGCGTCATTGACATCGGGAAGACTCCCGGAGGGAAGAAGCGCGCGGGCTTCTTCGGCGCCGATCGGGGTCAGCGTTTTCTCCAGCAGCATGCCGATGATCTTATCATATTCAAGGATTTTCAGGACTTTTTCATTCATGCCCTGATTATACAATAAAGAAAGGCTTCGCGCAATCTTTACTTTTTCGGATTCTTTGGGTATAATGAGAGAAGCGCTACTGGCGCACAGAAATCTTTGATTTCGTCTTGCGCCGTATCGAGCGAAGCGGGTGGAGGGAGCATGTAGTGCGAAGCGCTCCGGATATCACCTTCTGCGGGATTTTCCCGAAGAATCGATCAAAGCGAAAGGCATACACCTTGGACGAGAACAGCAAGGAGCGGGAACGGAAATATATTCGCGAAAAAATTGTCCCGCGGAAGAAATACAAGAAAATACTCGGAATTCTGGGGACGGTCCTCGGGTCGGCGATCGTTTTCGGCGCGGCTTCCGGCGCCATGTTCTATCTGATGCAGGAAACCCTGAACAGAAACGACGCGAAGGAGAGCCAGATCGAAACCATCGTCATTGCCCGGGACGACGTATCCCTGAGCCCGGAGAGCACGGAGGAGGAAGAAGGCTCCGAAATCGCGCAGGAAACGGCCTCTATGGGAACGGAAAGCAACGCGGCTTCTCTGCCGGCTGAGACCGAAGGCAGCGGGGGAGAAGAAAGCACCGGACAGAGCGGCTCCGCAGAGGGCACGGCGGATACAAAGAAGGAGACCGCCTCCTCCGATCATCCGGAAGCTTCTTCACCGGAAAGCACCTCCGCCGAGGAAGAAAGCGCTTCCGCGGAAAGCACCGAAGCACCGGAAAAAGAGACGGGGGAAAGCAAAGCGACGCTTCCTTCGGAGGAAGAAGAAAGCCTGCAGCCGCCGGAGATCCGGAACTCCGCGGCGCTCATTACGGTTCATGAAACCGGCGCGACGGACTGGTTTTCCGCGGCAATCCGTGAGAAACGCGAGCTCTACGGCGTCATCATCGCGGAGAACAGCGAATCCGTGCTGATCCTGACGAAAGCGGTCGGTCTGGATGCGCCCGGAGCCTCCATTGAAGTGGACATCGACGGAATCCGGGTCCCGGCCGAATTCCAGAAGGGGGACAGCATCAGCGGACTCGCCGTCCTGCGTGCGGCCAAGCGGGAGCTCATCGGTCATTATAAGCTTCTCCCGCTCGGAAATTCGCTGACCATTTCCTCGGCCGATCCGGTATGGTTTTCCGGCTTCACTCCGGAAACAGGAACCGGCGTCAATTCCGGGCAGGTGACCTACATCGAAGGACACCGGGCCGTCGTGGACGGCTATGTGCAGAAGATTTCCACAAGCATGCTGCATTATCCGGGCGAACAGGGCGTCATTCTGAACGGCAAGGGAGAAATGATCGGCATCGTGAGCGACGAGAGCTGCACCGAGGGTCCGGTCATGACGGCCTGGGGCATCAGCCCCCTGAAATACCTCCTGGAGGACATGTGCTCCGGCTCGGATACCGCCTATATCGGCATCCGCTGCATGGACGTCACGCAGGAGGAAGGCGTCGCCCTCGGAATCCCCTCGGGCCTGTACATTCAGGAGGTTGCGGCGGACAGCCCGGCCTATGCGGCGGGACTTCTTCCGGGAGACCGAGTCGTCCGGCTGGACGCGGGTTCGGTCAGCACGAATCATGTGCTGCTCGTATGGATGGACAAGCTGGAGGCCGGAAGGGAAATCGTCGTGGAAATCGCCCGGCGCGGACCGGACGGCTATGAACCGCTGGAGATCCTGCTGACGCCGGAAGGACGCCGGTAAAAAGAAAATATGCCTCTGAACTAAAAGCAATCAACCTGCGGGAAGCGCCTTAAAAAGCCAGCGCATACCGCTTAGAAAGAGAAATACCATGTTATACATCAAGGACATCCACGAAGGTCATCACATTGCGCAGGTTCTCCTGTGCCGTCAGAAAGTGAGCGGCACCACCAAGACCGGGCGCACCTATTACTCCCTGAAGCTGCAGGACAGAACCGGGCAGCTTGACGCGAAGATCTGGGATCTCACCAACAGCATCGAAAACTTCGAAAGCACGGATTTTGTTTTCGTGGAAGGCGACGTCATCAATTACAACGGCGCGCCGCAGCTGAACATCCGCAGGCTCCGCCGCGCTGAGGAGGGCGAGTATGACCAGAAGGAATTCATTCCCTCCTCCGGTCTCGACATCGACAAGATGTACGAGGAGCTTCTGTGGCTGATCAACAAGGTGGAGCATCCGCGCCTTCATGCGCTTCTCAATTCCTTCTTTGTGGACGATCCGAAGTTCATCGAGGATTTCAAGAACCACTCGGCCGCGAAGGCCGTTCATCACGGCTTCCGGGGCGGACTCCTTCAGCACACGCTCCGGGTGGCGCAGACCTGTTACTTTTTCAGCCTCCAGTACCAGATGCTGAACCGGGATCTTCTGATTACCGCGGCGATCTTCCATGACATCGGCAAGATGCGCGAGCTGTCCGGCTTCCCGGAAAATGATTATACCGATGAAGGCCAGCTGATCGGTCATATCGTGATCGGCTACGGGATGGTCAAGGAGCGGATGGAAGCGCTCGGCGGCTTCTCCGAAAAGCTGAAGACCGAGCTTCTGCACTGCATCCTCGCGCATCAGGGGCAGCTCGAGTACGGCTCGCCGAAGATTCCTTCCCTGATGGAAGCCGTGGCGCTGTACTTTGCGGATGACGCGGACGCCAAGTTGGAAATCATGACGGAGGAATTCAGCAAGACGGCTTCGATGGACTTCCTCGGGATGAACCGCTTCCTCGGCACCAACATCCGGAAGACCTCGAAGGAATAAGTCCGAAAAGGATCCGAATACCATAACGGAGATAATGATGAAAAAGAATGACATCGTGACGGTAACCGTCACCGATCTCACGACAGAAGGGGAAGGCATCGGGAAAGCCGGCGCCTTCCCCCTGTTTATCAAGGACACCATGCCCGGCGATACGGTCCGGGCGGTCGTGACCAAGCTGAAGAAAAACTACGGCTACGGGAAAGCGCTGGAGATTCTTGAGGCCTCCGGGGACCGCGTGCCGATGCGCTGCCCGCTTGCGAGGCGCTGCGGCGGCTGCCAGATTGAAGAGATGGATTACAAGGCGCAGCTTCGCTTTAAAACCCGCAAGGTTCAAAACAATCTGGCCCGGATCGGAGGATTTTCCGCAGTGCTCACGGACCCGGAGGTTCAGGCCGGATCCGGCTCGGATACAGACACGGTCCCGGTCTTTCCCTGCATCGGCATGGAGACGCCCTGGCATTACCGCAATAAAGCCCAGGTCCCCTTCGGAAGAAATAAGCAGGGGGAGCTCGTCTGCGGCTTCTACGCCGGACGCAGCCACGATATTATCGAATCCGAGGACTGCCTCCTCACGCCGCCGGAATATGGGCATATCCTGAGAGTCGTCAAGCAGTGGATGCGGGACTTCGGGATCGAGCCCTATCAGGAGGAAAGCCGGAAGGGGCTGGTGCGGCATGTGCTCCTCAGGAAAGGCTTCCATACCGGAGAAATACTGGTCTGCCTGATCCTTAACGGTCGCCGCCTCAACCACGCGGACGCGCTGGAAACACGCCTGAAGGCTGAAATTGCCGGTTTTAAGACGCTGTCCCTCAATATTAACGAGAAACCCGGGAATACGATTCTCGGGCCCGAAACGCGGCAAATTTACGGCCCTGGCTATATAGAGGATACCCTGTCGGGTGTGCGCTTCCGGATTTCCCCGCAGAGCTTCTACCAGGTCAATCCCGTCCAGACCGAAATCCTGTACGGAAAGGCGCTCGAATTCGCCGGACTTACGGGCGAGGAGACGGTCTGGGACCTCTACTGCGGCATCGGGACGATCTCGCTGTTTCTCGCCGAGAAGGCCCGGAAGGTTTACGGCGTGGAAATTGTCCCGCAGGCCATCGAGGACGCCCGGGAGAACGCCCGCCTGAACGGTTTTGACAATACGGAATTCTTTGTCGGAAAGGCGGAGGAGGTCCTTCCGGCCTGGTATGAAGAGCATCCGGAGGAAAAGATCGACATCATCACGGTCGACCCGCCGAGAAAGGGCTGCGATGAGAAGTGCCTCGAAACCATCGGCCTCATGCAGCCGGAGCGCGTCGTGTATGTCTCCTGCGACTCGGCGACGCTGGCCCGGGATCTGAAGATTCTCACCGGGTACGGCTACCAGGTGGAGAAGGTGCAGCCCGTGGACCAGTTTTGTCAGACCGTGGAGGTGGAGACGGTAGCCTTACTGTCCAAACTCCAAAGGGTGAAACATCATATTAATGTTCGTTTCGATCTGGAGGAAGCAGATCTGACGGCTGCTGAAACAAAAGCAACCTATGATGAGATTCGTAACTGGATACAGGAAAACTACGGATTCCATGTGACCAATCTGAACATCGCAAAAACGAAAAAGAAGTGCGGATGTACGCTTCGGGAGAATCACAACCTGCCAAAAAGTGAGAACAGCAAGTCGCCGGGTACGACTAAGGAGAAGGAAGAGGCAATTCTGGCAGCGCTCAGATATTTTAAGATGATCTGAAATTATACGCAATCTTCCCAGCGATCCGCGATATTCCAGCCAGAAAGAAAACAGCGGAGAATGCATACAGCATACTGTTCCAGAAGATATTAAGTACAACAACAGACACCAGTAGAGAAAGCGTCACGACGATCGATTTGATCGTAAGACGCTTTCTTTCTGTCTCAAGGTAAGCTTTGTTCGGATGCAGGACGAGCGGAACGAGGAACAACAGAAGCGAGCCAATCCCAAGCAGACTCCAGAGCAGGATATGATGATCCTGAATAAAAGCTGCTGAAAGGCCGACGAGAAGACCGGCGACCATCGTCAGAAAACATCTGAGATGCGTTTTGGCATGATAACCGCCGCCGGTTGACTGGAAAGTATAGAAACCGGAGACTATGATAACAGCAGCCCAAAACTGCCGTAAGAGAAGTCCTGTAAAAAGCAGCGCGGCGGTTGACCAGATTGTATAAAAGGTGATGTCAAATCCGTAAAGATAAAGCTCTCTCTCTTCTTCTGGAATCTTTTCCTTTTGAATCAGATGTTCAGTCAAATATTCAATGGATTTCATTCTTACTGTCCTTCTCATAAGTGGTTTCAAGATGATTCTTTGGCGGGATCAGAGCCAGTACGCGGAAAGAATCTTCGTACAGTAAAACTTCCAGATGTCCCCCTGCATCCCGGGTAATCTTCTCCATGATTGATATTCCAAGCCCATGATAAGGCTCGCTTTTTTTACTGATGAAGGTTTTTTTGACCATCTTTGGAGGAATACCGAGAAGCGGATTTTCACATAATATCATCAGCCCTGCGGGTGAGTAGTTAAATTCCAGACAGATGAATCGCTCCCCAGGCTGGTCTTTTCTTTCCAGAAGCGCTTCTTTTGAGTTGTCAAGCATGTTGGAAATCAGGGAACACAGCATGGAATCCTTGATATTCATGCCGCCGGTATAATGCAGATTGGATCCGCGAAATTCGATTCCTGCGTCCTGTATTTTAGCTGCTTTAATCATCAGGACAGAGTCTAAGGCTTGGTTGCCGGTACTGTAAAGGGGAAGTACTTCTTTCTCCATTTCATCGAGATAACGCGGCGGATTATCGATTTCCCCGCGCCTTTTCATTTCCTGTATATCTTTGACGAAAGCCCTCATATCATGGCGCAGCTTCAGCGTGGAGCCGTACACCTCTTTCATTTCGTTGATCTGTCTTTCAGAACTGTCAAGGATTTCTTTCTGGTAGAGATACTCTTGCTCGATATGTATATATCTGACGAAAAAACGATTGGTGATCAGGACCATCACAGCGATAGTGACAGTGATGAGGCTGCCGACAGACAGCCAGACAAGAGGAAGATCAAAGCGGTCGGTCAGGCGGAAGAAAATATCGACAAGCGCACCGCATAACAGGACGATGATCAGAAGGAGCTGGGATGGCTGTACGGTTTCATTTCTTTCGTGGAAGAACCGTGTAATGAGGAACAGAAACAAACCCAAAAGCACATTTACGGACAGGGTAGAGAACAATCTTTGAATTCCTTCCTGCATCAGCACATCCGCATCAGCTCTGAATATCAGATGGAAAACCTGATAGCTGATGCCGATAAAGCCATTGACCATAACGATTAACAGAAGATCCCAGAATAGTTTTTGCTGTATCTTCCCCCGCAGAAATAAAAAAGAATAAAGAACGATGAAGATAAAGGTCCAGGTGTCATTCCAGGCTGAGATCGGAAATATCAGATAGCATGTAAGGCAACATGCAGTCAGAAGCGAGCATGCCGCGAAAGACCATTTCTCGCTGGTTCTTTTCCCGAGGACTTTGGTGATGAACCAGGTATACAGAAAGCCTTCATACAGATTCAGGGAGATTTCATAGACAGTCCAGATCATTGCAGTACCGTTCCTCTGTGATGATTGATAATTCTGTTGATCAGATCATTGCGGTATGTTTTTCCGATTTCGATCTGATATTTCTTGCGAAGCTGTACAGTGCGGGAATCAAAGCCGGTAATATAATTCAGGTTGATAA
>CAMPAR010000067.1 GCA_946632055.1 uncultured Lachnospiraceae bacterium | reverse complement strand
TGCTCCGGGGCGCACTATATCGTAAACCGGGTGGAAATCCTTGGAGAGAACTCACTGGACGGGTCTCAGCCTGAAACGCCTTGGCGCGTGGAGCGGGCCGCCGAAGTAATCCGGGAAATCCTGCCGGAGCTGCAGGAACAGGACGCGCCTGACAAGGACGCCAAAGCCGGAGCGCTTCTCTCGCTTCCTTCCTTCGACGATTCCTCCTGGCTTCCGGCCGTCGTGCCCGGTACCGTGCTGAACTCTTATGTGCAGGCCGGCGCCGTGCCGGATCCCTTCTATGACGACGATCAGTTTCAGGCCTCAGAGGCCTTCTTCACGGCGGATTTCTGGTACCGGACGGAATTGGAGATTCCGGAAGAGCGGCGCGGACAGCGTGTCTTCCTGAATTTCCAGGAGATCAACTGGAAGGCAGACGTCTTCCTGAACGGCGTCTTCCTTCCGAACGAACATCCGGAGTGCGCGCACTCGATCGAGGGCGAATTCATCCGCGCGAAATTCGACGTGACAGATCTCGTGAATTTCGGCAAAGAAAACGCGCTGGCTGTCCTGATTCATCAGAATGATACGCCGGGCCTTGTGACAACGCAGGGGCTTGCCTACGGTCCGGGGCCGAACGGCGGTCTTCTCGGCGCGGACAACCCGACCTGCCATGCTGCGGTCGGCTGGGACTGGCTTCCCACGATCCGCGGACGGAACATCGGAATTCTCGGAGAGGTCCGGCTGGAATACGGCGGCGACGTGCTACTGAAAGACCCCTGGATGGAGACCGGGCTTCGGCTCCTCTCGGAATCCACGGCGATTCCGGTCGAGAATCTGATGCTGCGGGAAGGCGTTCGCACCCGGACGCTGACTTCCTTGGATGCCTCCGCCTGGAGCGATGAACCGCTCCGCGACTGGCGCGGCACGGAGGGCAGCAGCCTGATCACAGACCTTGGCGCTCCGTCGCCCGTCGGCGCGATTACCCTCCTCTGGGGCGCGGAAGAAGGCGGACCCGCTGCGGATGCGGACTCCCGTCATCCGGAAGCCTTCCGGCTGGAGGCTTCCCTCGACGGAGAACACTGGCAGAATCTCGATGCCTACCCGGGCGGAAAGGTTCCGGTGCGCTGGTTCGGCCTTCGTGACGCCGAGGCCAACTCCGGCACCGACTCGCACGCCGGACACGCGATTTCCGACACGCTCCCCGGCGCGACCGCCATCGTGCCCCTCGACTTCAGGAGATTCGGACGCGGCATCGAGGACACGCCGATCGTACAGCCGCAGGATGTCCGCTTCCTTCGCTTCACGGTGCTGAAGGCGCGGGAGCTGAACGGAAAAGCCGTCGACACGATCCTCAGCGCGATGCACGTCTATCCGGAATCCCCGGAGGCGGTCGAGCAGGCGACGAAGCATCACTATGCTCTGGACACGGAGAAGGCGGAGCTCGTCCTTCACACCGAGCTTCAAAACCTCAGCAAGGAAGAGAAAACCGTACGGCTTGTCGGGCGGATTCTGCCGCCGGAAGGCGCTCCTTCCGATGCCCTTGCGTTCTCGCAGGAAGTCCGGCTCGGCGCAAAAGAAACTCTGCCGGTCACGGTTCCGCTCGTTCTGGAAAATCCGCTTCTCTGGTGGCCGAATACCTACGGGGAGCAGCCGCTGTATACCTGCGATCTCCGGTTCCTTCCAGACGGCGCGGAAAATGCCTTCGCTGAAGGCCCGGAAACGGCGAAGCCCGCTTCCGCTGTCAAAGTTTCTGCCGCTCCGGATCAGGCCGTCTTCCGCTTCGGCGTCCGGCGCTTCGATTCCCCGATCGAGGGCGGACTCCTCACGCTCTACTGCAACGGCGTCCGCATTGTCTGCAAGGGCGGCAACTGGGGACTCGACGACGGTATGAAGAAGGATACGCGGGAGATTCTCTTCGACAAGATCCGTCTGCACAAAGAGGCCAACATGACGATGATCCGCAACTGGGTCGGCATGACCTCTCATCCCGCCTTCTACGAGGCCTGCGATGAATACGGCATCCTGATCTGGGACGATTTCTGGCTCGCAAACCCTTACGACGGCCCGAATCCCGAAGATCCCGCGATGTTCCTTCGAAATGCCTCAGACAAAATCCGCCAGATCCGTTCCCACGCGTCTCTTGCCTTCTACTGCGGCCGGAACGAAGGAAATCCGCCCGAGGAAATCAACGAGGGGCTGAAGAAGCTCACGAAGGAGCTCGACGGCACGCGGACTTATTTCCCGCACTCGGCGGCGGCCCCGGTCGGTTCGGGCGGCGGATATTCGCTCGCGAAACCCGGCGCGGACTACGGCGTCAAGCAGTATTTCAACGACGTCACCTCCTCGGTTCTCCGCTCGGAGCGCGGCCTTCCGAATGTACCGGAAATCGAATCCGCGATGAAATTCCTGCGTCCTTCGAATCTCTGGCCGATCTCGGAAAGCTGGGCCCTTCATGACTGGACCTATCACCTGAACGGCCCCGCGAACACCTACATGGAGGCGATGAAGAAATATCTCGGCGGGGATTTTGAAGTGCCGCTTGACTACGTACAGGGGGCGATGCCTTCGGATGAGGACCCGGTTTACAGAGAATACAAGGCGGCCGTTGCGAAGATGGTCCGGGTGTCCGCGGAGGCCTGGAACTGCAATGACTTCTTTACCGCGGCTCAGCTCATCGATTACGATCACCACCGGGGAATGTTCGACGCCCTTTCCGCCCGGCTTTCGAACGGGCTCCTGATGTGGATGAGCCAGTCCTCCTGGCCGTCCTTCATGTGGCAGACCTACGACTATTATCTGAATACAAACGGCGGATATTTCGGCGTGAAGGCCGGCTGCCAGCCGACACGCGCACTCTTTGACCCGAGAAGCGACCGCATTCTTCTCGCGAACGCGACGCCAAAGCATTACAAAGACCTGACCGTCACGGAAGAGCTCTACAATCTGTACGGAAAGCAGGTCTTCCGGGAGGAGATTCCGGTTGAGGAGCTTTCGGCGGACGCCTACGGAATCCCGCTCGGAATCATGGATTTCTCCGCGTCGGACACCGATTTTGTCTTCCTGCGCCTGCGACTGACGAACAGCGAAGGAACGCTTCTCGGGGAGAACACCTACTGGCACAACCGGAAGGAGTATCAGAATTATCTCGCGCTCCGGGAAATCCCGAAGACTACGCTGCAGCTCAAGGTGCTGTCGGAGGAGACGGCCGTCGGCGCCCCGGATCACCGTCCGATGCGGCGCTTCACGCTTGAAATCACCAATGGATCCGCTCCGGCCCCCGGCGTCCGCGTGCAGCTTTTATCCACGAAGGACGCGCCGGACGATGCAGTCCTGCCGGTCTTCTGGAGCGACAATTACCTCCTGATGATGCCCGGCGAGCGCCGCATCATCACGGCGGAGTGCTATGCGAAGGACCTGCAGGGCGAGGCGGTCTTCGAGCTCAGCTGCACAAACCTCAATTGACCGATGGGGACAGGGCAGACAGAGCAATTTGATCTGATGGACCTGTCGCCGCAGGTCCAAGTATGAAAGGCTTGAAATGAAGAAAAAATCCGTCAAAGAACAGATTCTGCAGATCTTCCTGGAAAGCGCGGATGAGCCGCTTTCCGGGGAAGCGCTGGCCGGAAGACTTCAGGTGAGCCGGACGGCGGTCTGGAAGGCCGTCGGCGCGCTCCGGGAGGATGGCTACCGGATCGAAGGCACGCCCAAGCGCGGCTACCGGATGATTCCGGAAGGTCCTGACGCTGCCCCGGACGCCGCAGCCACCGCGCGCTTCAACGCGCCGGAAATTGCCGCAAGGCTTGAAAAGGGCTGCCGGGACTTCTATGATATCCACACCGTTTCCGAAACCGGTTCGACCAATTCCGACGTCCGGGAAGCAGGGCTTTCCGGCGCGCCGGAGGGCTATGTGCTCCTCGCGGAGTCGCAGACAGCCGGGCGCGGACGGCAGGGACGGGCGTTTTATTCGCCGAAGGGCTCCGGGCTCTACATGAGCCTTCTTCTGCGGCCGACGATTCCGGCGAAGGACGCGGTCATGATCACGGCCATGGCGGGTGTCGCCGCCGCGCGGGCCGTGGAGTCGCTGATCGGCGGCGCAGGGGCCGGCAAAGATTTCCCCGTGCAGATCAAATGGGTCAACGACCTCGTCTATCAGGGTCACAAGATCTGCGGAATCCTGACAGAGGGCATGCTTTCCATGGAAACCGGCGGTTTTGATCAGGCGGTTCTCGGCCTCGGCTTCAACCTGTCGGCGCCGGAAGGCGGCTGGCCCGAGGAGATCCGGGGAATTGCGGGAGGGCTCTTCGAATCCCCTGTCTTTCCTTCTGATGCCCGCGTCCGCCTGGCTGCGGCCTTCCTCTCGGAATTTCTGCCGCTGTACCGGCGTCTTCCGGAGAAAACATTTCTGCCCGAATACCGGGCAAGGATGCTCGTACTCGGGCAGAGGGTGGACGTTCTCGAGCCGGACGGTTCGTCAAGAGAGGCCCTCGCGGAGGGGCTCGACGACGAATGCCGGCTGCTGGTGCGTTTTCCGGGCGATGAGTTCCTGACGCCGCTCGGCTCAGGCGAAGTCCGGATCCGGCCGATCAGGTGATACAAAGGGGACAGGACCTGTTGGCCCTGTCCCCACTCTCCTCATTCAATCAGTTTTCCCAGTCGTTTGCTGGTTTGAGAACCGGCGCCTCGAGGCCATTTTCGGCTTTCGAGGCTTCTTTTTCCGGAAGCCGGTCAAAATCCGACGCCTTGTACTTTACGCCGCGGCCGGGCTGCTGATTCAGCTGCCCGACAAACTGCTCAAAGCCCTCCTTCGGGAGGATGCTCTTCAGCGAATACATCGCTGTCCGGAAGGCCTTCGGGTCCGCCCCCACATTCTGAGGCGCGCAGTCCTTAATTACGAACTCCGCAATATCCTTCGCGGCTTCTTTCTTCAGGTGCTGCTTTTCCTTCCCGTTCTCCCCGTCCGCTTCCAGATAGGCGGACATGCTGTTCATCATTTTATGGAAGCCGGGCGTCTGGCCGGAAGCCATCTCGCGCATCGCGAGGACTCCCTCTTCCGCCTCCGGATTCTTCCGGGCGGCCTGCCGCTCCGCTTCCTGTGAAAGCTCGGCCTTTTCCTTCTGCTGGTTCTGAATCCGCTCGTTAAGCTTCCTTGAGGCGCTTTCCTCATCCGCTTCAGCGACCGCGCTCAGATATTCCTGCGCGCTGAGAAGCTCCGGCTCCCGGTCGAACATTCTCTCGGATTTCTCGAACTCGGTCTCCATCAGGTCTTCCGAAAGATCTTCCTTCTCGAAATCCCCGACCGACTCGCCGGCCTTCAGCCCTTCGGCAAAGCTCTCTCTCTTTTCCTTTTTCTTCACATCAGACTGAACAAAGAAGCGGTCGTGCCTTCTCGCGCGCTCCTCTTCCTTCATTTTCCTTTTCTTTTCCAGCTGCCGCTCTCTGCGGTAAATTTCATCTCCGGGTACCATATTCGCTCCTTCTCGCAGTGCATTGTTACTGTCTTTGATGCACTCATCTTAGCACCGTCTGTCCAACAGATGTCCAGCAGGAACGGAAAAAAATGTTAATTTCTTGAAAAAAGCGTACTGAACAGGCCTCTTCCGAGCGCGGCGCCGAAGTTTCCGCCGATGCGCTTCCCGGTCTTTCCGAGAACGGAGCCCGCCGCTTTTCCGACCTCGCGTCCGAGAGACCCCGCCATCGACTTGCCGGTCGCCTTCGCGGCCTTTTCCGCCGCCGTCTGCTTCCTGCGCCCGGACGGCTTGGACGAAGTCTTCCGTCCGGCGGATTTTCTGTCCTCGTCGTCTTCGCTCCCCTTCGGTTTCTTCACCTTGTCCGCGTACTTGGAGCCCGCGAAGGTATAATTTCCGTATTCATCGCGGGTTTCGTCGCCTTCTTCCCCGTCATACTCTTCCTCGTACGCATCCTCCTCCGGATTTTCACAGTTTTCCGCCGCGCCGTCCGCGCCGCGCCGCATCAGGAATTCATAGGCCGAGAAGCTGTCGACGCTCTCCGCGTATTTTCCCCGAAGAGGCGAGGCCTCGATTTCCGCCGTCCGCGTCTCTTCGTCAATCGTACCCATTTTGCTCTCGGGCGGCAGGATATTCGCCTGCTCCACGACGGAGGGTACGCCCTTCTCATCCGGGAAGGAAACGACCGCCTGACCGGTTCCGAGCTCCTGGATCGCGTCAAAGGTCGAGAAGGCCGGATTGATGCGGAAGGATTCCGCGGCGGCCTTCACCGCCTTCTGCTCCGCCGGCGTATAGGCGTGCAGCGCGTGCTGGATTTTGTTCTGCAGCTGGGCGAGCACGACGTCCGGAATGTCCCGCGGATTCTGCGTGATAAAGTACACGCCGACGCCCTTACTGCGGATCAGCCGTACAACCTGCGTCAGCTTTTCAAGAAGCGCGTCCGAAATTCCGTTGAAGAGAAGGTGCGCCTCGTCAAAGAAGAAGACCATCTTCGGCTTGTCGGGATCTCCGACCTCCGGCATTGTCTCGAACAGCTCCGAGAGGAACCACAGAAGGAAAGTGGAGTAGAGGCGGCCGTTATTGATCAGCGAGGAAGAATCCAGAATGTGGATCATGCCGAGTGCATCCGAGCAATCAACGCTTTCTTCCCCGGCTTCTTCGCCGCTTTTTAAGGCCTCTCCGACCCAGTCCCGGATATCCAGCGCCGGCTCGCCGAAGAAGCTGTCCCCGCCATCGATCTCCAGCGTCACCACCGCGCGCAGAATCGCCGAAATCGAGACCGGCGACAGCTTTCCGTACTCCGCCTCCAGTTCCTCCCGGTTTTCATCAATAAACTGCAGGAGTGCCTTGAGATCCTTCGTGTCCGTCAGAATCAGTCCGTTTTCATCGGCGATCCGGAAGGCGATCGTCAGAATCGAGGACTGCAGCTCGTTCAGATTCAGAATGCGCGAGAGAAGCAGGGGCCCCATTTCGGACACCGTCGTGCGAAGCTGGATGCCCTTCTTTCCGAAAATGTCCCAGAAGGTGACGGGGAAGCGATGGTAGTGAAACCCGGCTTCCGCGAGGCCGAACTTCTCAATCCGCTTCTGCATGTTTTCCGAGTCCTCGCCCGGGCAGCACATGCCGGCGAGATCTCCCTTGACATCCGCGAGGAACACCGGCACGCCCATCTCGCTGAAGGACTCCGCGAGCACCTTCAGGGTGATGGTCTTTCCGGTTCCCGTCGCACCGGCGATCAGTCCGTGGCGGTTTGCCATCTTCGGCTCAAGGAAAAGATTCCGTCCGTCAAAACTCTGTGCAATCCAGATCTTATTGTCTCTAAGCATTCAAAACACTCCTGTCCCTGGTTCTTCTGCGGCTTTTTGATCAGCCCGTGATCTCCGCCGCTGTCACTTCCCGGTCCTCTTCGGCCGAGCGGTACACGGCCTCCAGAATCACGGCCGTTTTCTCCATCTGCTCCCTCGTCACGGGGTACGCTGCCTTCCCGTCGAGATCGTCCAGAATCTTCTCCTGTGCTGATGAGTTCGCGTTTCATTCAGGCGTTTTGCGTCAGGACTCCTCCGGCAGCTCCACGCCCGAAAGCAGTTCCCCGATCGTGGATTTTTCCTTTCTTCTTGCCGCCTCGAGGATCGAATGGATCTCGAGCTTCGCGCTGTCCACCCGCTCCCGGAATTCCCCGGAGGACACGCGGATCGCCCCGCGCCGGAGTCCCGCAAGCTGGATCATGCCGTCGGAGGTCACGATTTCCGCCCTCCGGTCCTTCGGAAGGCGCGAAAGGAACTGTTCGATATACAGGTCCGCGCTCTCGCGCTCCTTGGTATAGACAATGGTCACATAGGGCCGGATCACGACCTCCCCCGGGTTCTGGAAGACCCGGTAGCCGTCAAATACCAGCACCGTATCCATGGCCCGGAAGGCGCTGTAATCCGTCACGATATGCACGAGCGCCTCTCTCGCGGCCTGAATGTCGGTCGAGGCAAGATCCCGGAGCTCCTCCCAGGCAAAAATCACATTGTAGCCGTCAATGAGAAGCACGGTATTTTTCGGGTCGGGCACGGCTTCACTCCCGCCTTTCGCCCGCCGGACTACGGAGCCCTGACTGTACTGGGCCCTTCGGATCGGTCCGAATTCCCGCAGCATGATTTCCTCGAGCTCACGGTCGGAAGCCAATGTCCCGGTTCCGGACGCGGAAGCTTTCCCGCCCGATGCCCTGCCGGATGGATTTGCGGCGGAAGTCATGCCGCCTCCAATCGCTCCCCCGGGAAGATTCTTCGGAAGCGCCGACTCCTCCTGCACGGTCGCGGGAAGATGCATGAATTTCGGCACGTCGTACCATTTGACAAGGAAACCGCCGCCGTGCGCGCAGAAGACCGAATCCGGCGAATTCTCCAGATCCGCCTCCGGGTCGTAGTGCATTTTCGAGATGACGAGCTCCTCATTGTGGCAGAGATCATAGCCGTCGTAGTCGAGTGAGAGCCTTCCGAGGCCGCCCGAATACTGCAGCACCTCCTGTTGATAGGAATTCAGCTCCGAGGCCGGCGCCCTTCCGGACAGGAAGACCTGATCGCCCGAATAGACCGGCGGCAGGAAACTGCCTCCGAAGCGCTTAATATCGGTCATTGCGCGGTTCGAAGCCGTCTGCGGGATTTCGAGCCGGAAACGGAACCAAGGCTCCAGAAGGCGGCTTTTTGCACGCATCAGGCCCATCCTGAGCGCCCGGTAGGTCGCTTCACGGAAATCTCCGCCCTCCGTGTGCTTCAGATGCGCTCTCCCGGCCGTCAGCGTGATGCGGATATCCGTCAGCGGACTCCCCGTCAGCACGCCGAGGTGCTCCTTCTCAACAAGGTGCTGCAGGATGAGATTCTGGAAATTCCGATCCAGCGCGTCCGTCGAACACGCAGAGCCGATGCGGATCCCGGAGCCGCGCGGCAGGGGGCTGATTTTCAGGTGCACCTCCGCGTAATGTCTCAGGGGCTCGTAGTGTCCGATCCCCTCGACCGTCGTTTCCACGGTCTCCCGGTACAGCACATGTCCGTTCTCGATTTCCACCGACAGCCCGAAGCGGCTGAGGATCAGGCTTTTCAGAATTTCCGCCTGCACCGAGCCCATCAGCCCGGCCTGGATCTCGTGCAGAACCGGATCCCACCCGATGTGAAGGGCCGGATCCTCCTCCGCAAGCTTCATGAAGTCCGGCATGACCTGCATCGGGTCAACGCCCTCCGGAAGCACAATCGTATAGCGCATCACCGGCTCCAGAACCGCCGTCCTCTCCGCCCGGTCCGCTCCGAGGCCTGCACCGTTCTCGACGCTTTTCACCCCGGTAATCACGCAGAGATCCCCGGCTTTCGCGCCCTCCACCGGGAGATAGCGCTCGCCCGTATAGACGCGGATCTGGGAAACCTTTTCCTCCTTCGGAAGTCCCGGCAGCAGGTCCCGCACGTGCAGCGAGCCACCCGTGATCTTCAGGTGAACCAGCTTGTTGCCCGATTCGTCGTAGGAAATTTTGAATACCCGCGCGCCAAAGGCCTCCGGATAGCTGCGCTCCGGCAGATACCGCGCGATTCCCTCGAGGAATTCCTGAACGCCGGTATTCTTCAGGCCGGAGCCGAAATAGACCGGGAAAATCCTTCTCGCGGCGATCAGGCTCCGGATCCGCCCGTCCGATACGGCGCCCTCCGCCATATAGGCCTCCAGCGTCTCCTCGTCACAGACGGCGATCCCGTCGTCCCGCTCGCTCTCTCCGGCGCTGAAATTCACCGCCGCGTCCGTCAGCTCGGAATTCAGGTTATCAAGAATCTCCGCCTCCGTAAAGCGGGCGTAGTCCATTTTGGTGACAAAAATGACCGTCGGAATTCCGTACAGCGATAAAAGCCGCCACAAAGTCCTCGTATGCGCCTGCACGCCATCGGTTCCGCTGATCACAAGGACCGCGGCGTCCAGCACCGAAAGCGTGCGCTCCATTTCCGCCGAGAAGTCCACATGCCCCGGCGTGTCAAGAAGCGAAAAGCGCCGGCCCGACACGGCGAGCGGCGCTTCACTTGAAAAAATCGTAATCCCGCGAGCCTTCTCAAGCGCATGCGTATCCATGACCGTATCTCCATGATCGACACGGCCGATCTTCCGCATGACACCCGCACTGTAAAGCATCGCTTCGGCGAGTGTGGTTTTCCCGGCGTCGACGTGCGCCAGGATTCCAAGCACTGTATTCATGTAACTATATGCTCCTGCCTCCTTCGGCCGTGCTTCAGGCAAGCCCCGCAAGCACCGGGTCGAGGATCGAAATCATCTCATCGATATCTTCCTTCTCAATCACGAGCGGCGGCACAAAACGCAGAATATTCGCGCCCGCATTGATCAGGATCAGTCCGCTTTCGATCGTCTTCGCGATCACCGGCGCAACCGGACGGTCAAAGACCAGGCCCTGCATGAGGCCGGTGCCGCGCCGTTCGAGGATAAAGTCATATTTGTCGGCAAGCATCTGCAGCTTCTCCGTAAAGTACGGCGCGATTTCCCGCACATGGCCGGGAATATCGTGCTCCTTATAAAGCTCGAGCACCTTCGCAACCGCCGCGCAGGCAAAGGGATTTCCGCCGTAGGTCGTGCCGTGGTCGCCGGCCGTGAGGCTGTATTTCGCGGTCTCTTCCGTGAGAAGGAACGCGCCGACCGGCACGCCGCAGCCGAGCGCCTTCGCCGTCGCCATGATATCCGGGCGGACGCCGTACTTCTGCCAGGCATACATATAGCCCGTCCGGCCCATGCCGCACTGCACCTCGTCGAAAATCAGGCAGATGTCCTGTTCTTTCGTCAGCGTGCGAAGCCCCGTCAGGAACTCCTCCGTCGCCGGAATCAGACCGCCCTCGCCCTGTACCGGCTCGACGATCACCGCGCAGGTTTTCTCGTTCACCAGCGCCTTCACGCTCTCAAGATCGTTTATCGAAGCGAAACGGACGTTGCAGGGCATCGTTCCGAAAGCCTCCCGGTAATGCGCGTTTCCCGTCACGGCAAGCGCCCCGTAGGTCCGTCCGTGGAAGCTGTGCTCCATCGCGATGATTTCGTAATCGTCCTGTCCGCGCTTCGTGTAGGCCACCTTCATTGCCGCCTTTAAAGCGCCTTCGACGGCCTCCGCACCGCTGTTGGTAAAGAATACGCGGTCCATCCCGGAGGCTTCCTTCAGAAGATGCGCAGCCCGGATGGCCGGCTCATTGTAATAATAGTTCGAGGTATGGAGCACCTTGTCGATCTGCGCCTTCAGCGCTTCATCGTATCCCGGATAATGATAGCCGAGCGCGAACACAGCGATGCCGGAGACGAAATCGAGATAGCGCTTGCCTTCCACGTCGTAGAGGTGCACGCCCTCGCCCCGGTCGATCACGATCTGATAACGGTTATAGGTGTGCAGGAGGTCCTGCTCCGCCTGGTTGATTAAGTTCTGTGT
>CAMPAR010000066.1 GCA_946632055.1 uncultured Lachnospiraceae bacterium | reverse complement strand
TCGTGGTCCCCCACTGGTTCGGATTGCCGTGATCCCGCATGAACTGCCGCGCCGCTGCGTAAATGCGCCGAAGATGCGGAAAATCCTGCAGGTTTGCTTTTCTTATCTTCACTTTAATACGCCCATTTGCGGTCGGATTCCTCATCCTCGTCCGGGGTCACGAAGTTAAAGGCAAACTTCGGGCTGATCTCATCGATAAACTTCGTCAGCTCGTCGTCATAGTTCACCCGGACTTCGCTCTTCTCGTCAAAGACCATCGTCGCGAGATCTTCCTTGGTCGACGCCGGCCACTCGGGCAGGAGCTCGGAGGACGGTACGCCGCACTTTGCAAAGTTCACGAAGGAATCTACCATTTCCTTCTGCAGGCGCTCCGTGAAATCGATCGACTGCGTATAGGGAATGCGGTCAGTATTGTGGAAGAAGAACGGAATGTCTGCGCAGTGCCAGGGAGCTCTGCCGCCGTCATGTCCGAAGCAGGTGGCAAATAGATAGGCGTAGACCGGAGCCTTTCCGGCGGAAGCCTTCTCCCGGACATAATCGCCGGACGCGGGACGCGCGACCACGTCCACATCAAGCGCGTAGAGCTCGTTTTTGCCCGGATACGCCGCGCGGAAGAGTTCGAGAACCTTCTTCCCGTTCTCTTCGCCGTACTTCTCATAAACGGCCTTTTCGCGCTCAGATACCGGCACGTCTTCCTTGTGGTCAATCGTGCCCTCGCGGTAGAATTCGCCGAGGGTCGTCCCAACGATCGTCGGAATCTGCAGATAATGCTCGCGGAAGCCGACCTGCATCGGATCGCCGGCATACCAGTAATTCTGGTGCGGCGCCCAGTTGATGCGCTTGCCTTCGGCCTCGAATTTTCTCGAGGTCTTGTTGATCGCGCGGATGAAGAGCTTGTAAGGAACCTTCTCCAGGCTCTCGACTTCCTCCTCCGGAATCTGAAGCTGGCGAAGAAGCTCCTGTGCATATTCTTTCGGATCCGGCTCGAGATTCTTTCTGCCCGCAATGTAAGCCATGACGCCGCTCATGACGATCGCCTTCTGGAAGAGACCGTCCGCGTCGGGTGTCTGTCCGAGCGTCGTGACCTTTCCGCCGCCGCCCGACTGACCGAAGATCGTCACGTTCTCCGGATCGCCGCCGAAAGCCGCGATGTTTTCCTTCACCCATTTCAGGGAGGCCACGAGATCCGCAATGCCCACGTTCACGGAATTCTTATACTTCTCGCCGTACATGGAGAGATCCAGATGTCCGAAGGCATTCAGACGGTGGTTAACGGAGACGAGCACGACGCCGTCGTATTTCGCGAGGCGGTCGCCTTCATAGGCCACGTGCTCGATGGCGGAACCGGTCGAATAGCCGCCGCCGTGGAACCAGACCATGACCGGCTTCTTTGCCGCAGGGTCAATCGAATCCGTCCACACATTCAGGTTCTGGCAATGCTCCGACTCCGGCCAGAAGCGGTGCGGGCAGACAACCTCCTCGCCCGGCACGGGCGGCACAAGAATCGGGCAGATCAGTCCGTAGGCCAGCGCGTCCTTCACGCCTTCCCACGAATCCGGCTCTTCCGGCATCTGGAAGCGTTTCGCCTTGGCGTACTTGATGCCGAGGAAATTGAAAACGCCGTCGTAGACATAGCCGCGGATCTTTCCCTGCTTCGTCTCTACGATCGGATAGTCTTTGGTACACTGATAGATACCGTTCATGTAACATGTCCTCCTGATTATTATAGATTCATTCTTTATCGTTCTGATTCTCAGACGGATGCTTCACATCCTTTTTTGCGCTTCGGGCTTACATCCCGCCATCCGCCGTTTCTCCGCCCTTCACATTGAAGCCGACGGCGGGGATCATCACGATTCCGGCCTGCATCATGCCCGCGGTCAGCGGAATAAACATCGGCTTATGAATCGCCGCCGCCCCGAACAGAAGCAGCAGGAAGGCGATCGTAAACACGGCCGTGTGCGTCAGCATGTAGACCCAGAAGCGCTTCCAGTGGAACAGGAAGCCGAGCGCCGCCGCGATGACGGTGAAAATCAGCGCGCCGATCCCTGTCCAGCGAAGGACTCCCATTCCGATCGCCGTGACTTCATCCGAGACCGTATAAAGCGACATCAGCGCATTCCCGAAGAAGAAACAGCTGAAAACAAAGAGAAGCTCCAGGCCGAGCGCCGCGATTGCGCCGATCATGGTCACAAAATTGCTGCCGCCCGTGCGTTTCACACGATGGCCGATCATCATCAGAATGATCGTCACGGCAAAGACCGGAAGGCTCGCGAAGCTGAGCGGACTCGAAGCGATAGCGTAGGCCGACACGAAAGCCGACCCGAACTGCGCGAGGAATCTCGGCGCGAACAGGCTGAAAACACTGACAAACACCCCGCCGATGATATAGACGAGGAGGTAATTCCTTTCGATTTCAAGCCGGGAATACAGCCGCTCCCTTTTCCTGCGGCCGGATTCGGGCGGCATGGGCGGCGGGCTTCCCGCCCCCATCGCCGGAGCGTCCGCGGGTTCTCCGCAGTTTGTACAGAATTTCAATCCTTCCTTCACTTCCGCGCCGCATTTTCTGCAGATCATTGTCTTTTCCTCCTAAACATCTGCGGAATGATTCCGTATACTGAATCTATGATAGCAGATCACGCTTTATAATTCAAGTTCAAGTTCCTGTTAAAACCGATTGTCAGAACCCCTCCCGAAGTGATATAATGGCACCGGAATATGAAGAGTCCGGGAGATCGCTTTACGGCCTTACTCCCTGCAAAACCGGGATCCGGCATCCTGACTGCTTGAAGCAGGATTGGAGGAAAAATCTATGATGGAATTCCACAGCGCGCGCGAGCGCCGCGCTTATTATCACGGGCTTACGGGCGAAGAAAAATACGCCGCCCTTCAGGAAATGGTGGACGCCTCCGCGCGCATCGTCTTTTTCGGCGGCGCGGGCGTATCCACGGAATCCGGCATTCCGGATTTCCGCTCGAAGGACGGGCTTTACAACAAGCCGGACGTGCAGTTCCAGCAGTATGCGCCGGAATACCTGCTGTCCCACGACTGCCTCTTCGATGAGCCGAAGGTCTTCTTCGAATTCTATCGGCAGAAGCTGGACGTGCGCTCCGTCGAGCCGAACACGGCGCATTACAAGCTCGCCGAAATGGAAAAGGCCGGAAAGCTGTCCGCGATTGTCACGCAGAATATCGACGGGCTTCACGAAAAGGCGGGCTCCAAAACCGTTTATAATATCCATGGAACAACCTTCCGCAATTACTGTACCGGACGCGCGCATCACGAGCTCCCGGCGGATTTCATCGTGGAATCCGGCGAAGCCGTCCCGCACTGCCCGATCTGCGGACGGATGGTGCGCCCGGATGTGACGCTCTACGGAGAGGCGCTTCCGGAGGATGCGGTGGACGGCGCCGTCCGCGCGATCCGGGAAGCGGATATGCTGATCATCGCGGGCACTTCGCTCACCGTCTACCCGGCCGCCTCTTTCGTGCGGTACTTCGGCGGCGAAAATCTCGTCATCATCAACCGGGACGAGACGCCGATGGACCGGGAGGCGGACCTTGTGTTCCATGAAAGCATCGGAAAAGTCATGGAAAGGATCCATGTGTGAGGGTGATATGATACTGGCTGATCAATGGAAAGATTATGAAATTCTCGACTGCTCGGACGGCGACAAGCTCGAGCGCTGGGGGAAATATATATTAAGGCGGCCGGATCCGCAGGTGATCTGGCAGGACGTGCAGAAGGCGCCGGAGTGGAAAAAGCTGAACGCGCATTATCACAGAAGCTCCAAAGGCGGCGGCGAATGGGAGTTCTTCGACCTTCCGGAGGAATGGCAGATTTCCTACGGCTCGCTGAAATTCAATCTGAAGCCCTTCAGCTTCAAGCACACCGGGCTCTTCCCGGAGCAGGCTGCAAACTGGGACTGGTTCTCGGCGCTCATCCGGAAGCGCGTCGCTGAAGGAAAGCCCGTCCGGGTGCTGAATCTCTTCGCCTACACGGGCGGCGCGACGCTCGCGGCGCTCTCGGCCGGTGCCTCCGTCACGCATGTGGACGCCTCAAAGGGCATGGTTTCCTGGGCGAAGGAAAACGCCGCCTCCTCCGGGCTCTCCGACCGGCCGGTCCGCTGGCTCGTTGACGACTGCCAGAAGTTCGTCGAGCGTGAAATCCGCCGCGGCAACCATTACGACGGGATCATCATGGATCCGCCCTCCTACGGGCGCGGTCCGAAGGGCGAAATCTGGAAGATCGAGGACATGTTCCACCCCTTTGTGAAGCTTTCGGTGCAGCTTCTGTCGGACGACCCGCTCTTTATGTTGCTGAATTCCTATACGACGGGCTTCGCTCCGGCTGTCCTGTCCTATCTTCTCGGCCTTGAGGTGCAGTCCCGCTTCGGCGGAACCGTGGAAGCCTCGGAGATCGGACTTCCCGTCAGGGAAACCGGGCTCGTGCTTCCCTGCGGTTCTTCCGGACGATGGACCGCATAATCAGCCGGAAAGAAGGTCATGCCCGTGCTGAATGAACGGAGGCCCGTGAATCCCGCGATTCCGGAAGAGAACGCGAAATGGGCCGCTGCTTTTTCGGTCGTCAAGTGAGACTTTTCCGGTATTCCTTCGGGCTCATGCCATACTCCTGCCGGAAAAGCCGGTAGAACTGCGTCTGATTTGTAAATCCGAGGCGGCTGATGATAAGACTGACGGGCTCTTCCGTTTCCTTCAGCATCTTCAGCGCCTCCTCCAGGCAGAGCCTGCTGCCGTATTCTTCTAAAGAAAGCCCTGTTAATTTGCGGACGGTTTTGTACAGATAATCCCCGGAATAGTGGAAATGCCGTACAAGCTCCGTCCGCTTTGCTCGTCCGTTTCGCGCCTTCAGATAGGCGGTGATCTCGGAAAACAGCCTCTCTTCATTACCTGTCGTAAAGCGAAGCGGGCTGTGGCGATAGTGCGTCGGGTCAAAAAGAAGGCACAGCATCCTCAGGATCAGCACCCGGATCTGCATGGAGGCCGTCTCGTCGGGAGCCTGCATAATCCTTAACATCCGCTCAATGAGGTCGTGAATATTCTCCCGGACCCAGCGCTCCGATTCCAGCGGAATAAAGTCAATCGAGGCTTTTCCGGTAAATTCCGGCGCGCTGTCCTCGAGCTCCAGGAAGGCCGCCAGATTCCGGAAGGCCGCGCTTCTTTCACGCCCGAAATAGCGCTCGCTTCGGATCAGATTCTCCAGAAAATCCCGCCGCATACCCAGGAATACAATTCGCTGGTTTCCGTAGGATTCCTCCGTATGGTACACATTCGGATTCAGCAGGCAGCAGCTTCCCGCCGGATAATAATGGCGGTTATGTTCAATATTCTGATAAATATCCCCCTCAATCACATACAAAAGCTCATAAAAATTGTGCCGGTGCAGTCTCCGTCGGTTCAGGACCGAAAAACCCTGTCCGGACGTGGATTCAGACAAATAGAAAGTCTGATCCGGAGAGCTCTGCATCAGCATCATGGTCGATTCCTCTCTCTCTTCCCGGCAGGTGATAAACATCAGATGGAAGGGCTCCTCCATCTCGAAGATTTCCGGCACCCTGGAAAGAAGCGTCTCCTCATTCACTTCTCCTTCGCTTTCAAGAAACGCCAGCCGTCTGACCGCATCAACTCCGATTCCCGAGCCGCCGATATTCAATTTCCCCGGCCCGGCATCACTCATGATAAACATAATCATTCCTTTTCCCGGCAAAAATCCGGGATTTGTATTGAATCTGTCGTATTTTAAGCTCTTTCCGCGTAAATATGTTGTTGGAAAGAGGATTTAGATCAATTATAATATAAATCAGATAAGGATACAAGAGTTATTGGCTGCTGCCGCTGATTTTCTGCTGCAGCGCGCAAACTGTCCACACGGAAATAACAGGAGATCAAGATGAAGAAGCTGAATTTCAATCAGGACTGGACAGTCGAAAAGGAAGGCACCGGCATTCGTCACGCCGTCAGTCTTCCGCACGACTGCATGATTTACGAAAAGCGCGAAAAGGATTCGCCGACCGGCGGCGCGGGCGGTTTTTTCCTTCCCGGAAAATACGTCTACCGCAAAGCCTTTGCCGCTGATCCTGTGTGGAAGGATCAGCAGGTTCTTCTGGAATGCGAAGCGGTCTACCGAAACGCGACCGTGCTTCTGAACGGTCAGGAGCTCGCCTTCCACGCCTATGGCTACACCAATTTCTATACAGACCTCACACCGGCGCTTTCCTTCGACGCGGAAAACGAGCTGACCGTCATCGCGGACAACAGCCTCGCGCCGAACAGCCGCTGGTACTCCGGCTCCGGCATCATCCGGCCGGTGTCCTTATGGGTCGGCCCGAAATGCGCCGTCGCGCCGGAGGGCATCCATGTCACTACGCTCGATACGAAGCGGATCCGGGTGGAGGTTTCCTGCCGCACGCTTCCGGAAGGCGATGACTCCGGAGCCGAGGTCGAATCTGCCGATCCGAAAATCTCTCCCGCGCAAGCCCCGCTCGTCCTCGTGGACATTCTGGACGGCGAGCGGGTGATCGCTTCCGCGGAAGGCGTTCCCTGCGAAATCGAAATCCCCGACGCCCGGCTCTGGTCGGCGGACGAGCCGAACCTGTACGGCTGCCGCGTGAGCCTCGTGAGCGATGACGCCGTCGTCGATACCGCGGAAACCGCCTTCGGAATCCGCACGCTTTCCTGGGGACGGGAAGGCCTTCTCGTGAACGGACAGGAGACGCTCCTTCGCGGCGCCTGCATCCATCATGACAACGGAATTCTCGGCGCGGCCGCCTTCCCGGCCGCCGAAGAGCGCCGCATCCGCATCCTGAAGGAAGCCGGCTTCAATGCCATCCGCTCCTCGCACAACCCGGTCTCGAAGAGCATGCTGGACGCCTGCGACCGCCTCGGCATGTACGTCATGGACGAAAGCTTCGACATGTGGCTGATCCACAAGAATCCCTATGACTACGCGAAAGAGGATTTCGGAAAATACTGGAAGGACGATATCCGCGCGATGGTGGAGAAGGACTATACGCACCCCTCCGTCATTCTCTATTCGATCGGCAACGAAATCTCCGATCTCGGCATGGAGGAAGGCCGCAAAATCTGCCGGGAAATGGCGGATGAGGTCCGCTCGCTCGATCCGACCCGCCCGACGACCCTCGGCATCAACCTGATGCTCGCCGTCATGGTCTCCAAGGGGAAAGGCATGTATGGAAACGGCGCGGATACGGAGAAGGACAAGGAGAAGAAGCCGAATGCCGACGCGCTCACGACTGCTCCCACGAGCGAATTCTTCAATATCCTGATGAATAAGATGGGCGGCATCATGGAAAAGGCCGCTGTGAGAAAAGGCGCCGACCGGATCGTTGAAAAGCTTTCCGGCGCGCTCGATATGCCGGGCTACAACTACGCCGGCGCCCGCTACAGAAAGGAAGCCGCGCTCTACCCGGATCGCTCCTTTGTCGGCTCCGAGACCCTTCCGCCGGCGCTGTACCGCAACTGGCAGCTTGTGAAGGAGATTCCGCAGCTGACCGGCGACTTTATGTGGACCGGCTGGGATTATCTCGGCGAGGCCGGCATCGGCATGGTCCGATACACCAATAAGAAAAAGCCGAATGACGCGCTGATCATTTCAGCGGGCTCCGGCGTGATTGACATTCTCGGAAAAAAGCGGCCCGAAGTGTTCTGGAACCGCATGATCTGGGGCATGGAGCAGGGGCCCGTCATCGCTGTCGAGCCGTACACGCACGCGGACGACAAGCGCGGCATCTCCATGTGGCGGAATACCGACGCGGTCTCGAGCTGGTCCTGGGAGGGCTGCGAGGGGAAGAAGTCCGAAGTCATTGTCTACACGGACGCTCCCTTTGTCGAGCTTTTCGTCAACGGCAAGTCGCTCGGGAAGAAGGCCGTCAAAGAAGATCAGGCGCACTTTAAGAAGGTCGCCTACGTGCCCGGCACGATCCGCGCCGTCTCTACCGACGCCTCCGGACGCATCGTCGGAGAATCCGAGCTGCATACCGCAGCCGGCGCCACGAAGCTTCAGCTCACGCCGGAATCGACGATCCTGCGGGCAAACGGCGAAGACCTCTCCTTCATCAATATCGACCTTACGGGAGAAGACGGCGTCACCAAATCCTCCGCCGACCAGAAGCTGAAAGTCACGGTGGAAGGCGCCGGCGTGCTGCAGGCCTTCGGCTCCGCCGAGCCCTACCAGAAGGAACGCTACTATAAGGATACGCACACGACTTACTACGGGAAGGCGCTTCTCATCGTCCGCGCGGCAACGACCCCCGGAGAAATCCGGGTCACCGTCGAAGGCGCGGGGCTGACGGCGAAGACGCTGACCCTGACAGCCGAGTAACCGCCCACCGGGGACAGGTTCCAAATGACTAAATCAGTCAAACGGGGACAGGTTCCAAATGACTAAATTAGTCATTTGGAACCTGTCCCCATCTGTCTTACGCGCCGGCCTGCGGGCCCTGCTGAACCTGCCGCTGGATTGGACGCTGCTGCGCCTGCGGGTTCGAGGGATTGAAGATCGGATTCTCACCCTGCGCCGCGAGATTCTGCATCGCCTGCTTTGCCCGTTCGATCGGAACGGTCATCTGTTCCGTGCGGGGATCTTTCATAATCCTCTGCATCCGATTATCCACACTTTCCCACGGAACCTCTTCCTCGAGTTTCTTCCGGGCATTCGGGAGGAACTGTCCGCTCTTATTCATGCAGGCTTCCTGGTGGATCTGGTACTCCGCCATGATTTCCTTGGTCTTCCGGATCAGTTCAGGCTTTTCCTCTTCCGTCGCATCGTCAATCTGCTGTGCCACAGCAGCCGCCTCGGCCTGTAGCTCCCGCATCCGGCCGCCTCTCGTATTCGCCTGCAGAACCGTGAGGGCGCTGTCGGTGAATTCGGCAGACTCCTGGTGACCGTTCGGTGCTAAGGAATTCACATAGTCGACCTTCGCACGTACGTACTCATCCGCCTTGTAAACCTGCTCGATGAGCCCGCCTCCGTGACCGGCAACCATCGCATCGTATACCTTTTTGTGGTCGGTTGCCAGATAAAACCGGTTGTCCTGGTAGAGCGAATCGACATCGTTCTGCAGGCTGCCTGTCGTCGGAATGGGTTTCTGCAGAGAACTCCTCTTTCCTTTTTCCGCATGCACGAGATTTCTCAGGACGACGATCTCCGCCGCTTCTCTGGCAGGGAATCTCTTCTCTTTCCGCTTCGCCTTTGCCTGCTCCTGAAGCGCTTCGATGCGCTCCGCCGCTGTCGGCATGAAGTGCTGCAGGACCGGATCGCTGTTGTCCAGTTCTCCCGCGGGAAGCTCCTTCAGATAATTCCGGAAGACGTCCTCGACTCTGCCGCCGTGCCCTTCCAGGATATTTGCATGAAGTTTATCAAAGGTATCGCTATACTTGCCGGTGCCTCGTAAAAACTCCCTGTAATGCGGGTTCTGCAGAAGATTCTGCTCGGCTTCGCGGATCTCCGCTTCGGTTAGGCCTTTTCCGAGACTGCTGCTGTCATGACGCTTCGCATCCGCGACCATCCGTATCGCCAGGATCCGGGTTGTTATTTTCTGAAGATCCTGATGGTCCAGGACGGAATTAAACCCGCTCCTCTGATTGGCTTCAATTTTCGCCTTTGCCTCGGCTTTCACGTCCTCGAGCAGGGTCTTCGCGGGCGTTTTTTTCATCTCTTCCAAACTGGCAAAATCATCAGCGTCGAGAACCGTAAAGCCGAAATTCATTTTTTCGATTTCTTCTTCATCTTTACTGATATCTCTCTCCGTATAGAGGGGCACGTAGCTCTCCGACTCTCCGATCTCTTCCTCACTGCCTTTTTCGGAAATAATGTTCTCGGTCTTCTTTTCTTCGACAGTCTCTTCCGTCTTCTTCTCTTCGACGATTTCCTCGGTCTTTTTTTCTTCGACGGTCTCTTCCGTCTTCTTCTCTTCGTCGATCTCCTCAGTCTTCTTCTCTTCGACGGTCTCCCCGTCCTTTTCTTCGACCTTTTCTTCCGTCTTTTCTTCGGTCTTCTCTTCTTCCTTCTCCGGCTCCTTTGTCTCCTGCTCCTGTTCCTTCTCTAAGTCCGCTTCCAGCTTCTCCATGAGCTCCAGGAAGACCGTGGGATCCTTGCAGACATTCATGGCGCCTTCATTATTCAGCTCATCGATAAAGATCCGGAAAGCGGGCCTCTGCTTCATTTCCCAGCCTTTGGCGGTGATGTATTCGAAGTCAATGTCCTGATCTCCGCGGCCCGCCTCGATTTCAATATGGGTGCAGAGCGCAAGCGCCACAACGTCGATCTTCCGCTCCTCCGTCATGTCAGGGCTCGCCTCTTCCCTGACCTGCCGCATAAGATCATTATAAGTCTGTACCTCGGCCCCCTCTGATTCCTGTGTTTCCTGCGTGTTTTCCTGATTCACCGTATTTTCGGGGTTCTGCACAGGCGTATTTTCCGCTTCATTCTCCGCGGAATCTACAGGCTCATCCTCGAGGTCGATTTCAAGCTCCGCCTGGCGGGCCTGAAGCTGCCGATAGAAGCCTTCCGGATTCAGGCAGGCTTCCACGAGTTCCTCATCGTCCATTCCTTCCGTCAGGTTCTGGAAAGCATCGTCGTCGAGAAGTTTCTGCTTCTCCTCCTGGTGCTCCGAAATCCGCGCACGCTCCAGGCCGTTGTTTCCGTCAACGGTATGCTGATATAAGGCGATAATATCCGCCAGGCGGTTGCTGACATCCAGTCCCTCAGCGCCTTCCCTTACGAGGTCCTGAAACGCTGTGACCATCTCGCTGTAGGTATACGGCGCAACATCGTTGTCCGCCTCCTCGGTGCTTTCGCTTCCGGAGGTCTCGTTTTCCGCCTGATTCACTTCGGGCTGAACTTCCGGCTGAATAACCGACTCTTCGTTCACTTCGGGCTGGTTCACCTGTTCCTCGTTCACTTCGGGCTGAACGACCTGCTCCTCGTTCACCTGGGGCTGAACTTCCGGCTCGGGGAGATATGACAGATCCATCCCAAGCTCATAATAAGTATTGACGGCACGGAGGTGCTCATCGAACCGGGCGGCGGCTTCCGCGCCGTTACGGTTCTGAATCGCCTCGCGCATTCTCTGATAATTGCTCACGCCGTCGGTCTCGGTGCGCAGGAAATCATTCAGGCCCTCCGCCCTGACCAGCGCGTTCCGGACCGGCTGCTCAAAAGCGGTCGGCGGCTGGGCGGACAGCATGTCCAGCGTGTCCAGCCAATTCTCCACTTCACCGGCCAGCGGCTCCGAAAGTGCCTGCGACGCAGCTCTGAAATCATCGTAAAGACCGTCGATTCCTTCGTAGCCCCGGGTCCGGGCGTCCGCTTCCGGGCCGCCGTTTGCGCCCTGATTATATTTCTGTAAAAGCTCCTCAAATGTCATCTCTTATACGCTCCTGTCTCGTAAGGAAATTTGTTGGCTGTGACAGACAGAGGGACGGTTACTTCATTTTCGGACCTTCCTGGCCTTTTTTCTTCTGTTCCAGCGCGAT
>CAMPAR010000065.1 GCA_946632055.1 uncultured Lachnospiraceae bacterium | reverse complement strand
CCATATCGAGCGAAGCGGGTTGAGAGAACACGAAGTGCAGAACGCTCCGGATACCGGCTTTTGACATTATTATCATTTCAATATTTTCAGGAGGCATCGCGTGAAACAGCAGCTTTTAATCGGGATCGATGTCGGTACTTCGGGAGCGAAATGCATCGTGATGGACGAGAGCGGAAGCGTTCTTGCGTCTTCTGTTCAGGAATATCCGCTGTTTACGCCGCGTCCGGGCTGGGCGGAGCAGGAGCCGGAGGACTGGTGGAATGCGGCGGTCCGCGGACTTCGTGAGATTTTGGCGAAGGTTCCGAAGGAGGCGCTGAAGGCCGTCAGTTTTTCGGGACAGATGCACGGTCTTGTGGCGCTTGACGCAGGAATGCGGGTTATTCGGCCGGCCTTTTTGTGGTGCGATCAGCGGACGGAAAAGGAGTGCGCGTGGATCACGGAGCAGGCCGGCGGACCGGAAGGCCTTCTTGCGCTGACGAATAACCGGATGTTGACAGGCTATACGGGCGGAAAGCTGATCTGGCTGAAGAATGAGGAGCCGGAGAATTTCGAGAGGATGCGCATCTTTGTCTGCCCGAAGGACTATATCCGCCTGAAAATCTGCGGGGAAGCAGCGATGGATGTGTCGGAGGCTTCCGGGACCGGCTTTTTCAATACGAAGGAGCGCTGCTGGAGCGATGAGCTCATACGGCTTGCGGGACTTCCGAAGAGCATTTTCCCGGAGGCGCATGAATCGATAGAAGAAGCGGGCCGGGTAACGAAGGAGACGGCGGAGCTCACAGGGCTTCCGGAAGGCCTGCCGGTGTATTACGGCGGCGGCGACGCGGTGATTCAGACGACGGGAACCGGACTCCTGAAGCCGGGGACGATCGGCGTCGTAATCGGAACCGCGGGGAATGTGTCGATGGGGCTCGACCGCTTTTATCCGAATCCGAACGGGGCGCTGCAGATGTTCTGCAATAATGAACCCGGGCGGTGGCATGCCTTCGGCTGCAATCTGACCGCCGGCGGCGCGTACCGCTGGTATCGGGATGCGCTTTCGGAGCACAGCGTCCGGGAGGCCGAGCGGACCGGAGTGAATGTCTATGACCTGATGGGCAGGGAGGCGGAGCAGTCCCGCCCCGGTGCGAACGGCGTGATTTTTAACGCCTATCTTACAGGAGAACGCTGTCCGTATCCGGATCCGAACGCCCGGGCTTCCTTCTACGGGATGACGCTCGGCACGACGCGGCAGGATATGACGCGCTCCGTCCTTGAAGGCGTCGTTTATTCCATGAAGCAGATCATCGGGATCATGACGGCCTTTTCGCCCGGGGAGAAGGTGATCGCTTCCGGCGGCGGAAGCGTGTCGGAGCTCTGGCGGCAGATCATGGCGGATGTCTTTGAGCTGCCCGTCTATACGGTGTCCGGCGCTTCGGAAGGCGGCGCTTACGGCGCGGCGATGGCGGCGGGCGTCGGGGCAGGGATTTACCGGGATCTCCCGGAAGCGTGTACGATTCTGCGGACGGAGACGGAGAACCTTCCGAACCCCGCGAACCGGGAAGCCTACCTGGAAGCCTTTGATATTTTTTCGAGAATTTACCCGGCGCTGAAGCCGGTCTATGATCTCAGTGCGTCGTATGGATACTGAGCGAAAGGAGTAATGATGAGATTTGCAAAAATGACTTTGAAGGAACTGACGGCCCCGGGCGGTTACAGCTGCAGCTGCGGCCGCAGACACTGCTGCGAGATCCGTTATCTTGACATCAGCCGGGGAGCGATTCGAAATCTCCCGGAAATGCTCCGGACGCTCGGCAGCAAAAAGCCCTTCCTTTTCGGTGACAGGAATACCTTTGAAGCGGCCGGAAAAGCCGCGGAAAAGGTTCTTGACGAGGCCGGAATCCCTTATGTTTCCTACGTTCTTCCGATGGACCGCCCGAAGCCCGGCGAATGGGAGACCGGGTCGGTCGTCATGCATTTCGATCCCTCCTGCGACCTGCTTCTCGCCGTCGGTTCCGGCGTCATCAATGACATCGGAAAAGTAGTCTCGCACGCGACGGGCGTGCCGAACGCGGTGATCGGGACCGCGCCGTCGATGGACGGATACGCCTCGAATTCCTCCTCGATGGAGGTCAACAAGGTCAAGGTCACGCTCTACAACCATGCGCCGTCCGGAATTCTTCTTGATACGGAAATCCTCGCGAAGGCGCCGATGCGGATGCTGCAGGCTGGCTTCGGCGACATGATCGCGAAATATATCGCCATCTGCGAGTGGCAGATTTCGAATATCGCGGCGGGAGAATACTACTGTGAAGAAGTGGCGGAAATGATGCGGGAAGCGCTCCGCAAGGTAACGGCGGGGGCGGACAGCATTCCGGTGCGTGATCCGGACGCGATCGGCGCGATTGCGGAAGGTCTGGTGCTCGCCGGCATCGCAATGGCCTACGCGCAGATTTCAAGACCGGCGTCGGGGCTCGAGCATTATTTTTCGCATATGTGGGAAATGATGGCGCTGGAGCGGGATGAGCCCTATGATCTGCACGGCATTCAGGTCGGCGTCGGAACCGTGCTGACGCTCCGGCTGTACCGGCATATCCGGGCACTGAAGCCGAGCCGGGAAAAGGCCGAGGCGCATATGAGAGCCTTCCGTGAGGAGGATTGGGAGAAAGAAGTGAAGCGCGTCTTCGGAAAGACGGCGCCGGAGGTGCTGGAGATTGAAAAGACCGCGCATAAGAACGATCCCAAAGAGCATGCCCTTCGCCTCACGCGGATTCTGGACAACTGGGACCGGATGCTGGAAATCATGGACAAGGAGCTCCCGGATCCGGACTGGATTCAGGAGAAGATGAGGCTGATCGGAGAACCGATGCTGCCCTCCGATCTCGGCATTTCCGAGCAGGACACGCTGGATGCGTTCACGGCCTCCCGCGATATCCGGGCAAAGTATCTCACGTCGACGCTTCTCTGGGATCTCGGAGAAATGGAAGACTTCAAACAGATCCTGCACGAGGAGCTTGAGGCGCTCGCAAAGGAAGCCGCGAAGTAAAGAGCCCGGGATCAGACATACTGATTCAGCTTCACATACAGCCGGCCCTTCTTCGACGAGCCGCTGATTCCGCAGTACACGGCCTTTCCGAAACCGCGCACGGTCAGGATGTCGCCCTCCTTCGGGCGGGCCGAAAGAGAATCCGTCATGCGGCCGTTCAGGAAAACGCGCTGCTCGTGAAAGAGCCGCTCCACATGCGAGCGGGAAATGCCGGTGAAGCCGGCGACAATCGAATCCAGACGCTCGGAAGCGATATTCAGGGAGAGCTCCTTCAGAACGGGGCGAAGCTCCGGGATATCGCTTCCGGTGATTTGGACCGTCACGTCGGTGTGCCGGATCCTCGTGAGGCTGCCGCACAGGAATTCCGCGCTCTTTGTGAGAGAGAGCACATAAGCCTGCTTTCCTCGCACGATAATATCTCCTGTGAGACTGCGGTCGATCTGAAGACTCATCATGGCGCCGAGAATGTCCCGGTGGGAGAGTTCCTCGCAGTATTTCTCGCTGAGCGGCGAGATTTCGAGGACGCTTATGGGGAGCTCCGGCGGATATCCGAATTCGTCTTCCGAGCCGAACACCGCGATCTTCCGCTCGGCGCCTTCATATCCCCCTGAAAGACGGTAATCCGTCAATCCGAATTCCCGCGCGTTCCGAAGAAACAGGTCCTGCTCCGGAAGCGATAGAAAACCCGAAAACATGTAAATGCCGGAGCGCGAAGCGCGCTCCGAAAGATCCCTAAGATGTCCGAGAAGAAGCCGTTCTTCCTCTGTCATGAATTTTCCGTTCCTTTCCTGAAAGCATCAAAAATCCGCTCGGCGAGCGCCTGCATCTGCGCCGGGTCCACCTTCACGACCTCCCGGTCGTAGGTGACGAGCCCGTTGACTTCATCCTCCACATCGGAGAGCTGGGTGTAGATATCCGCCGAAAGTCCCTCGGAAACCGCCGCGATCACGTCTCGTTCCATCAGCTGCGACAGGTCCTCCATCAGCTCATCTTTCGTCTGATGCCCCTTGTAGCCGTAGCTCTTTCCGGGGTCGAAGACATGGCCCTCGACGGCGAGCGTGTAACCGCCGTATTCCGAGAGCACATAGGGCTTGTCGGAGCGCACGGGCTTCGCCGCCTTAAAATAGACATGGCGGCTTTCCACGTCGGTTTTCAGCCCTTTCCCGTGATACCAGCCGGAGGCCGTGTCGATTACGCGGCTGTCGTCGAGGCTTTTTAACAGGTCGTACATTTCGGAGCCTTCAAACTGACCCCAACCCTCGTTGAAAATGGTCCAGTACACAATCGAAGGGTGGTTCATCAGCTGGCTCACGGATGCGGCCATCGCAGTCTGAAAAGCGGAACGGGCCTTTTCGCTGCGGTTCAGGCGGCGGTCGGAGCGGTTTTTCCCGATGCCGATCGTCGGAAGAATCGTATCGCGGAAATAGCTGTAGCGGCCGCAGTTCACCATGTCCTGAAAGACGGCGAACCCCATGCGGTCACAGTACCAGTAAAACACTTCCGGCTCGATCTTGATGTGCTTCCGGAGCATATTGAAGCCGCAGGCCTTCAGGAGCTCCAGATCCTTTTCATAGGCGGCCGGCGTCTCGGGCGTATAGATCCCGCCGTCAAAATACCCCTGGTCGAGGACGCCGTGGAAGTAGTACGGCTTTCCGTTGAGAAGAAGCCGCGGCCTGCCGTTCACAGTTCCGATGCCGATATCGCGGAGCGCGAAATAGGACTCCACGGTATCCGCGCCGGCGCTCAGGGTAAAGGGATACAGGAAGGGGTCCTCGGGCGACCAGAAATGCGGCTCTTTGACAGTGAATTCCGCGTGTCCGCGCTTCACGGGCACCGTCACTTCCTGCAGCCCGTCGTGGTATTTCAGATGTCCGCTGATCGGAAGAACCGGCGGAAGCGAAGGCTTCTTGGCGCTGTTTTCCGCAGAGCCTTCCGGATGAATTCCGGGAGTCTGAAGGCCGGAAGAAGCGCTGATGCCGGCTTCCGGAATGATATCGACGGAAACATGGTCTTTCGCCGTCCGGATCCGCAGATTCGGAATATAGTCCGCCGGGACGCTTTCGAGCCAGACGCTCTGCCAGATGCCGGTGACCGGCGTATACCACATGCCGCCGCGCTTTTCCTTCTGCTTCCCGGAGGGGAGGGTGTGCAGTTCCAGATAGTCCTCGACGAAGACGAGAAGCTCGTTCTCCCCGTTCCGGCGGACGGAGGGTGTGATATCCACGGTAAAGGCCGTATAGCCGCCCTCGTGGGAGCCGTAGAAGCGGTCGTTCACCACCACGCGCGCGATCTGGTCCACGGCGCCGAAATGAAGAAGAACCCGCCCGCGCCAAAAATCCTCCGGCAGACGGAAGACCTTCCGGTAGATCAGCGAGGCGCCGGTTTTCGGATGCTTCATGACCCCGGAGAGACGGGATTCGACGCAGAAAGGAACCTGGATTTCACAGGAATCCTGCTCTGCGGTATTCAGGGTCCAGGTGCCGTTCAGGCTGTAAAAGGAACGGCGCCTAAGCTGCGGGCGCGGATAGATATCCCAGGGGTTTTCGGTGGCTTTTGCCGGATCTGACATGATTTTCCTCCCGTGGCCGGGTCTTTCCGGTCACAGGAAGAGTATAGCGAACCGGGGGAGACCGTGTCAAGAAAAATCCGTTTTTTCTTCTGATTTTCCGGTTGCAAAGCCGACGAAAGGCGGTTAAAATGATGCTAGATTGAAACGGACGGTTTTGTAAAAAGGAGCCCCATGAATTCGCGCGTGTATATTGCCATTGATCTGAAATCCTTCTATGCTTCGGTTGCCTGTATCGACCGGAGCCTGGATGCGATGCGCGCGTGCCTCGTGGTGGCGGACGCGTCGCGGACGGAAAAGACGATCTGCCTCGCGGTGTCGCCGGCGCTGAAATACTTCGGCGTGCCGGGCCGTCCGAGGCTGTTTGAGGTCGTGGAGCGCGTAAAGGCCGTGAATATTGAACGGAGACGCCGCGCGCCGGGCGGCGTGCTGACAGGCTCCTCGAAGGATCTTCCGGAGCTCCTTTCGCACCCCGAATACGCCGTGGATTACGAGGTGGCATCTCCTGAAATGGCGCATTATATGGCGGTCAGCGCGGAGATTTACCAGATTTATCTCCGATATGTCGCGGCCGAGGATATTCATGTGTATTCCATCGACGAGGTCTTTATCGATGTGACCGGATATCTGAAAATGTACGGCATGAGCGGCCGGGAGCTCGCGAAAAAGATGATCCTTGAAGTCGAAAACGAGACCGGCATCACGGCGACGGCGGGGGTCGGGCCGAACCTCTATCTCTGCAAGATCGCGATGGACGTCTACGCGAAGCACATCCGGGCGGACGAGGACGGCGTGCGGATCGCGGAGCTCGATGAAATGAGCTACCGCCGGGCGCTCTGGGACCATACGCCGATCACGGATTTCTGGCGGGTCGGGAGGGGAACCGCGAGGAAGCTCGCCGAAAACGGAATGTTCACGATGGGCGACGTGGCGCTGATGTCGACCAAAGATGAAGACCTTCTGTACCGGCTGTTCGGCGTGAACGCGGAGCTTCTGATCGACCACGCCTGGGGCTATGAGCCGACAGGGATTCCGGATATCAAGGCCTACCGGCCGGAAAACAACAGCCTAAGCTCCGGTCAGGTGCTGCAGCATCCTTATCCGGCGGCGGACGCGCGGATTGTCGTGCGGGAAATGACGGACGCGCTGTCCCTCGACCTCGTATCAAAACATCTTGTGACCGATCAGATCGTGCTGACGGTCGGCTATGATATCGATAATCTGAAGGACCCGGACCGGAGGCAGGCCTACAAGGGACCCGTCGAGACGGACCGCTACGGCCGCCGGGTGCCGAAGAGCGCGCACGGGACGGAAAACCTCGGGCGGCAGACCGCATCGACGCGCCTTCTGATGGAGGCCGTGAGCCGCCTGTACGACCGGATCGTGGATCCTGCGCTTCTTGTCCGGCGGATGTATGTGTATGTGAATCACGTGGTGCCGGAGACGGAGATCCGGCAGGAAGAGAAATTCGAGCAGCTGGATCTGTTCACGGATATCGACGCCCTGGAGACGGCCCGGGAGAAGGAAAACGAGGCGCTGGAAAAGGAGAAGAAAATCCAGGACGCGCTTCTTTCGATCAAGAAGCGCTACGGAAAGAACGCGGTGCTGCGGGGCATGAACCTGCAGGAGAGCGCCACGATGCGCGAAAGGAACGGACAGGTCGGCGGGCACAAGGCCTGAAAAAGGCGCCGGATCCGCCTGAAAAAAGAAGGGGAGAATGCATGAGTCTCGAGAAGTACCGGGATATTCTGGACAAGCCGTATGAAAAATCCACGCGTCATCCGCAGATGACGCTGTCAAACCGCGCGGCGCAGTTTTCTCCTTTCGCGGCGCTGACGGGCTACGACGCGGTGATCGGAGAGGCCGCGGAGAATTTTCAGGCGGCGGATATTCAGTATGTGGAGGAAGACGAGGACCGGATTTAAAGAACAGGAGATGTGACATGACAGGCACAGCGCTCCAAAGATGCTTAAGAAGACTGATTCTGGCGGCAGCGGCAGGACTGTTCCTGCTGCTGCCGTTTTCCGTCTCGGCGACGGAAGAGGAAGAGATCATCGACGAGGAGCTTCCGCGCGTGAGGCTGTACTACTACCGGGACATTGTGACGCAGCCGACGGCCCGGACGCTGGATACGGAGATCCGGATGGACTGGAAGCCGGACAGGAGAAGCGATATCCGGTACCGGGAAGTGCGGATCATGACGACGCGGGACTGCCTCAGCGAAAAGCTTCCGCCCGGGCAGACTTCCTACTCCTTTAGGATGGGAAAGCACGGACAGCTGTATGAAATCAAGCTGGTCGAAGTGGACAGCTACGGTCAGGAGAGGCTTCTTCTGGACTGTCTCCGGCTGTTCCTGCGCTTTTCTGAAATGCCGGATCTTCCGGTGGTGGAGATTGATACGGAGAATGAGGAGGAGCCGGATTTTACGGTCGCGAAGAAGCCGGATGAAAAATATCTCGGCGCTTCGGCAGCGAATACGGACTATGTGAACGGCAGAATCCGGATCCGATACCGGGACAGTATAGAGGACTACGGTGAGATGCAGATCCGGGTGCGCGGAAACACCAGCGCGGTTCTTCATCCGAGGCAGCCCTATAGGATCAAACTGGAGGAAAAGGCGGATCTTCTTCAGCGGGAGGAAGGCGGCACGAAGAGTAGACACTGGGTGCTCTTGAATAACGGCACCAGCCTCCGCACCGGGGTCGGCTTCAGCTTCAGCGAAGAAATCGGGATGGCCTGGACGCCGGACTTTCAGTACGTCAACGTATTCCTGAACGGGGATTTCAGAGGCCTGTATATTCTCGCGGAAAATGTGAGGAGAGAGGACGGCCGCGTGAATATCGGAAAGGACGGCTTCCTGATCGAAAACGACGCCTATTTCTGGAATGAGGAGGTGTATTTTCAGACGGACAGCCAGCCGGAGGTTCTCGGCTATACCTTCAAATATCCGGATGTAACGCCGGAGGACAGCGAGTATATCGATTCGGTCCGGATTTATATGAACCGGATCGACCGGTATATTGAGGACTGGGACAGGAAGCTTTCGGACTACATCGACGCGGAGTCCTTTGCCCGCTGGTATCTGTTCCACCATATCATGGGAACCGGAGATCCGGCCGGCAGCAACATCTTCCTCTATCTGGAGCATTTTGATCCGGAGCATCCGAAAGAGAACCTGCTGAAGCTCGGACCGGTCTGGGACATGGACAGCATTCTTCTCGCCGCGGATGAAAAGAGCGGGCACCGGGATTACCAGAATTATTATTTCTCCTACCTGATGAAGCAGGAGTGCTTCCGGGAAGCCTACCGGGCGGAATGGATGCGGGTCCGGGAAGACATGCCGCGGATGCTGTTCCATTCGCTTCGCATTTTCGACGATCAGCTGGAGGCCATGACGAAGAGCCGGGAACTCACGCACCGGCGGAGCTTTGAAAATGTGATCAGCGCCGAGGAGGAGGCGGCAGCGATCCGTCTCGAGATGCTGAGGCGGATCCGCTACCTGTACCGCACGATGCCGCCTGAAGCCGACAAAACCCCGAGCCGGGGATAACAGGAAAGTTCTGTCACGCAAAATCCCCCGGACCAGAAGGCCCGGGGGATGCTGATATTTACAGGGAAAGCGTTATCTGGAAAGCTCCTCAAAGATTTCCTTTACGCTCTGGAACACATAGTCCGGCTGCTTTTCGTAGCTCATGATTTCCTCGTATTTCGCTTCTCCGGAAAGGACGGCGATCGTCGTCACGCCGGCATTCACGCCGGAAGCGATATCCGTATACAGCCGGTCGCCGATGAGGACGGTATCGGCAGGCGTCTTCCCGAATTTCCGCTCCGCGATCTCAATCATCGTGGGCTCGGGCTTTCCGATGACGAGCGGCATTTTCCCGGTTGCGTAGCGGATGCCGATGGCCATCGAGCCGCAGTCCGGCACAAAGCCGTAGTCGGTCGGGCAGACGAAATCGGGGTTTGTGGCGATGTAGGGGATATCCTTTTTCGTGAGAAGCTCGCAGGTGTTCCGAAGCTTCTGAAAGCTGAGCTCGGTGTCAAAGCCGATGACGACGGCTTCTGCTGTGAGATCCATCTCCGTCGTGACGCGGATGCCGGAATCCCGAAGCTCCTTGACGAGGCTCCCGGTTCCCTGACAGTATACGAGCGCGCCCGGAAGCTGTTCCTTCAGATACCGCACCGTCGCCTGCGAGGACGTGAAGAAGCTTTCCCGGTCCGCCTGAATCCCCATGGCCGTCACTTTTTTGATATAATCCTCGACGGAACGCGAGGAATTATTGGTGAGGAAGACGTAGCGTCCGCCGCGCTTCGTGATGAAGTCAAGAAGCGCGAGCGTCCCGTCAAACAGCCGGTTTTCCTCATAGATCGTGCCGTCCATGTCGAACAGCCAGAGGGATTTCTGCTTCAGCTCGTCGGCGTTTTTATGATTGTAGTCCAGCATAGAGCCCCGTTCCTTTTAGATGCACTCCAGCGCCTGCTTCAGGTCCGCGATGATGTCCGCCGAATCCTCAATGCCGCAGGAAAGGCGCATCAGATCGGAGGGAACGCCGGCAGCGGCGAGCTCCGCGTCCGACATCTGGCGGTGTGTGGAGCTCGCCGGATGCAGGATGCAGGTTCTGGCATCCGCGACATGCGTCACGATCGCGGCGAGCTTCAGGTTCTTCATGAAGGTTTCCGCCGCCGGACGCCCGCCCTTCACGCCGAAGGAAAGGACGCCGCAGGAGCCGTTCGGAAGGTATTTCTGTCCGAGCTCGTAGTACTTGTCGCCCGGAAGTCCGCAGTACTGCACCCAGGCCACCTTCTCGTGCTGCGAAAGGAACTCCGCGGCTTTCTTTGCGTTCTCGCAGTGGCGCGGAACGCGGACATGCAGGGTTTCCATGCCGAGATTCAGCAGGAAAGCGTTGAAGGGAGAAGGCGTGGAGCCGAAGTCGCGCATCAGCTGGGCCACGCACTTATTGATGTAGGCGCCGCCCTGACCGAACTGCTCGGCGTAGACGATGCCGTGGTAGCTTTCATCGGGGGTGGTCAGGCCCGGGAATTTATCCTTGTGCGCCATCCAGTTGAAGTTGCCGGAATCGATAATCGCGCCGCCGACGGAGGTCGCATGGCCGTCCAGGTACTTCGTCGTGGAATGGGTGACGATATCCGCGCCCCACTCGAAGGGCCGGCAGTTCACCGGCGTCGCGAAGGTGTTGTCGATGATGAGCGGCACGCCGTGAGCATGCGCGGCTTTCGCGAATTTCTCGATGTCAAGCACCGTCAGCGCGGGGTTTGCGATCGTCTCGCCGAAAACGGCCTTGGTATTCGGACGGAAAGCGGCGTTCAGCTCTTCCTCGCTGCAGTCCGGATCGATAAAGGTGAAATCGATGCCCATGCGCTTCATGGTGACGGAGAACAGGTTGAAGGTGCCGCCGTAAATCGCCGCGGAGGAAACCACATGATCACCGGCGGAGGCGATATTGAAGACCGAGAAGAAGCTTGCTGCCTGCCCGGAGGAGAGAAGCATGCCGGCCGTACCGCCTTCGAGGGCAGTCAGCTTTGCCGCGACCGAGTCGCTTGTGGGGTTCGCCAGTCTGGTGTAGAAATATCCGGCCTCCTGCAGATCGAACAGCTTGCCCATGGCTTCGCTGGTGTCGTATTTGAATGTGGTGCTCTGGATGATCGGGAGTACCCGGGGTTCGCCGGTTTTCGGCGAATAGCCGGCCTGCACGCATTTGGTGCCGATACCGTATTCTGTCATGAATGCTTTACCTCCAATGAATGATGTCGTATAATCTCCTATGATACCACGACTCGGAGGAAAATGGAAGCGTTAAAATTTTCCGAAAAAACCATTTCTGTTGGACATCTGTTGGACGGCGCGCGTTTTGGAGACAGGGGGACGGTTCTTTTGTCTTGGCTTGGCCAAGACAAAAGAACCGTCCCCC
>CAMPAR010000064.1 GCA_946632055.1 uncultured Lachnospiraceae bacterium | reverse complement strand
TTAATTTTCAAAAAACAAGGAGGCAAATGATGATGAAGAAGATGTTTACAGTCTTTGCGGCAGTACTGATGCTTGGTCTCATGCTTTCCGCCTGCGGAAGCAAGAAAGAAGCGATCTCCCTGGCAGACTTCACGTCGAAGGCGACCGCTGCCGGCCTCAGCATGCAGGACGCAAGCGCGGATTTTGAAGGCGACATTTTCACGGATGCCCAGTATGCCGTCAGCCCGGAAGGCTGGAAAGTGGCGTTCATTACCGTGGATACCGTTGAGAACGCGCAGGCCTACTGGACAAACTGCAAGGATTTCATGATCAGCAAGAAGACCGGCGCCGGTTCCGCCCAGACCACGGATCATGACGATTACAAAATGTACTCGCAGACGAACGGCGGAAGATTTATGTATGTCTCACAGATCGGCACCACGATGGTCTACGTCAACGAAGATGAATCGGCCAAATCCTCGGTTCAGAGTTTCATCAAGAGCATCAATTACTGATGTTTCGTGATTATATAGTTTATAACGCTTCCGGCCTGCTCGAGGAAAAGAGCTGCCGGAAGCGTTTTTATGTCTGTTCATCCTGTTGATCTGCCCTTCGTTATCTTTTCTTCTTGTCCTTTCCGCTGTTTGATGATATACTCTTTTTAACTGATTTATATACGGGGAGTAGAGTATGGTAGATTTAAAAGCAAAACCGTTTGAGTTAACGGATGATGAAATTGCGTGGGTAGAGACGAAAATCGCAGAGATGTCTCTTGATGAAAAGCTGGAGCAGCTTTTCATCCTGTTAAAGGGAAAGCCGGGGGTCGATGAGCAGGAAATTGAGCAGTCTCTTTCCTCCTTCCGCCAGGGAGGCCTGAGATGGCAGGGTGGCGACAAAAACACCGTCTACCGCCAGAATGCGCTTTATCAGAAATACAGCAAACTTCCTTTGTTCATTGCGGCGAACTGCGATGACGGAGGAATCGGCGCTCTGCCGGAGGGAACCTTCGTGGCGACGGCCGCGGAAGCCGGGGCCGGAAGAAGCACCGAAACCGCTTATGATATCGGTTATGTCGCCGGAAAGGAGTGCGCCGCGATCGGCGTCAACTGGATGTTCAATCCGATCGCCGACCTCTACCTGAACTGGCGGAATACCATCGTCAATACCCGGTCCTTCGGAAGTGATCCGGACCAGGTGCTGGAGCACTGCCGCGCCTACATCCGCGGAATCAAAGACGCGGCGCCTCACATGGCCTGCACCGCCAAGCATTTCCCCGGCGACGGCGTGGACGAGCTGGATCCGCACCTTTCCCTCGCGATCAATGATCTCAGCCCGGAAGACTGGGAGAACAGCTTCGGGAAGGTTTACCGGGGCCTCATCGCGGACGGTCTTGAGAGCATTATGATCGGACAGATCGCGCTTCCCGAAATGAGCCGGAAGCTGCGTCCCGGCATCCAAAACGAAGACATTATGCCGGCCACGCTCGCGCCGGAGCTCCTGCAGGACCTTCTTCGGGGCGAGATGGGCTTCAACGGCGTGATTATTTCCGACGCCTCCCACATGGTCGGCATGTCGGGCAAAATGAAGAGAAGCGAAGCCGTTCCCGCCTGCATTGCCGCGGGATGCGACGTGCTCCTCTTTGCGAATGATCCCGCCGAGGATCTCGAATATATGAAAAAAGGCTATGAAGACGGAATCATTACGGAAGAGCGGCTTTCGGATGCGCTCCACCGGATTCTCGGTCTGAAAGCGCATATGCACCTTTATGAAAAGGATCGGCTGATCCCGGAGCCTGAAGCGCTCGACGTCGTCGGCTGCCCGGAGCACCACCGTCGCGCCGAAGAAGCGGCAGAGCGATGCATCACCCTCGTCAAGGATACCCGGAAGCTTCTTCCGATCGATCCCGGTAAAATGAAGCGCGCCTTCCTTGTCTATTGCCAGAGTACGCCGAACAGCCGCGCTTATTCAGGAGACCCGGTCCGCGCCGCCTTCACAAAAGAGCTGGAGAACGCCGGCTTTACGGTGACGCAGTGCCCGAATTTCTATGATCTGGAGCTCGAGAACGGCGTCTCCCCGATGAATTTCCTGCGCATGATGCAGACCGGAACCCGTAAGGATTTTACGTCAAAGTACGACGTCATCTTTGTCGTCATCAATGTCAAGGGATACGCGCAGAAAAATACGGAGCGTCTTTCGTGGTCCAGTGGACACTCGATGGAGATGCCCTGGTACAATGAAGAGCTTCCGGTGGTTGCGATCAGCCTGAATTACACCAATCACCTCATTGACTATGCAAACGCCCACACCTTCATCAACGCCTACGGACCGAACCCCGAAAACCTGCATGCGCTCGTGGAGAAAATCACGGGAAAAAGCGAATTCCTCGGCAAGGCGGAGGAAACGGTTTTCTGCGGCCGCTGGGACACCAGACTGTAAGGAGGGGAAGCATGTCAGTACTGGATGAATTCACAAAAAAGAAGCCCTTCGCCGTCTGCGTCGATTCCGACGGCTGCGCAATGGACACGATGAATATCAAGCATATCCGCTGCTTCGGCCCCTGTATGGTCGAAGAGTGGAAGCTGGAAGCCTGGAAAGAGGAGATTCTGAACCGCTGGAATGTGATCAATCTGTATTCCGGAACGCGCGGAATCAACCGCTTCAAGGGGCTTTCCCTGATGCTTTCCGAGATTCATCAACAATATACCCCGATCGACGGCGTGAAGGAGCTCGCGGACTGGGTAAAAAATGCGCCAGAGCTTTCCAACGCCGCGCTGAAGGAAAAGCTGTCCGGGCACCCGGTGTTTCAGAAAGCCCTGCACTGGAGCGAGGAAGTCAATCGGAACATCCGGCTTCTTCCGGAAGAAGAGGTGAAACCTTTTCCCTTCGTCCGGGAGGCGCTTCAACAGGCGCATGAACTCGCGGACGTCGTGGTGGTTTCGAGCGCGAACCCCGAAGCCGTGTCCGAGGAATGGACGCGTTTCGGGCTCATTGAATCCGTGGATCTTCTCTGCACGCAGGATCTTGGCAGCAAGGCCTACTGCATCTCAAGAGTCCTGGAAAAAGGCTACGAGAGAGAGAATGTCCTGATGATCGGAGATGCGCCGGGTGATGAAAAAGCGGCGGAAGAGAACGGCGTCCTGTATTTCCCGATCCTCGTGAATCACGAGGCCGAAAGCTGGCAGGAATTTCTTGAAGAAGGACTGAAGTGCTTTACAGATGGAAAATATACCGGTGCCTATCAGGAGGAACGAATCCGCGCCTTCCGTAAAAATCTCGGAATGGAGTGAACAGCATTCATGAAACGAGCGAAAAAACGGCTGTCTCATTTTCAGATTATTGTATTTGGTTTCCTGCTCCTGATTCTGTTGGGAGCAGGGCTTCTTGCGCTTCCGATTGCTTCCAAAACACCCGGAAGCGTCTTTTTTTTCGACGCTTTATTCACCTCAGTTTCCGCAACCTGCGTAACGGGTCTCGTCGTCCGGGATACGGCGACCACCTGGACAGTATTCGGGAAAATCGTAGTGATTACGCTGATTCAGATCGGCGGCCTCGGCGTCGTTACGGTGTCGCTGATCTTTTCCATGATCCTGAACCGGAAGATCGGCCTCTTTCAGCGGAGCATGATGCAGGAGTCGATTTCCGCCTCCCAGGTCGGCGGAATCGTAAAACTCACGCGTTTTATTCTGAAAATCGTCTTCCTGTCCGAGTTCCTGGGAGCCTGCCTTCTCGCGCCGGCTTTCATCCGGGACTTCGGGATCGGAAAGGGAATCGCCTATTCTTTGTTCCATTCCGTATCAGCCTTCTGCAATGCCGGATTTGACCTGATGGGAGAGCAGGCGCCGTTTTCTTCGCTGACCGCCTACCGGACGGATATCCTTGTGAATCTGACGATGATCGCGCTGATTCTCGTCAGCGGAATCGGCTTCAGCACCTGGAATGACCTGCGTGTGCACCGGCTGAAAATCCGCCGCTACTCGCTTCAGAGTAAAATCGTGCTCAGCATCAGCCTGGTCCTGATCATCCTGCCGTTCTTCTATTTCTTCTTCGCCGAGAATGCAGGCATGAGGACGGGAGAGCGCTTCCTTGCAGCCCTGTTCCAGACGATTTCTCCGCGTACGGCAGGCTTCAATACCACAGACCTCAACGACTTAAGCGACGCGGGAATTGCCGTGAATATCCTTCTGATGCTGATCGGCGGTTCCTCCGGATCAACGGCCGGCGGCATGAAAATGACGACGATCGGCGTGATCCTGATCGCCGCTTTTTCCGTATTCCGGCAGAGAAAGGAGATTTCCGCCTTCGGGCGCAGAATCGACCCGGACGCCGTGCTGAAAGCCTTCGCCGTATTTGTCATGTATCTCTCGCTGTTCCTTCTCGGCGCGATTCTGATCAGCAGAATCGAAGCGCTTCCGATGCGCCCCTGTTTATTTGAATCCGCGTCCGCCATCGCGACGGTCGGACTCACGCTCGGCATCACGCCGGAGCTTCACGCGGCCTCAAAAATCATTCTGATGCTGATGATGTTCATCGGCAGAGTCGGCGGACTGACGGTGATTTTCGCGGCGCTTCGTGAGAATAAGCCGAACGAAGGACGCTCGCCGGTGGAGAATGTGAGTATCGGTTAAAGTATTTATAAATCGTGAAAATAACGATAGGTAAGGAGTCTGCATGAAATCCATATTGATTATCGGCATGGGGCGTTTCGGAAAAAGCCTCGCACAGAAATTCACGGACCTCGGGCAGGAAGTGATGGTGATCGACCGGGACGAATCCCGCGTCAACGAAGTGCTTCCGTTTGTGACGAACGCGCTGATCGGCGACGCGACAAAGGAAAACTTCATGAGCACGGTCGGGGTCAGCGACTACGATCTCTGTCTGGTCGCGATTGGCGACAGCTTCCAGGGCTCGCTGGAAGTGACCTATCTTCTGAAAGAGCTCGGCGCGAAATATGTGGTCTCCCGGGCCTCGCGGGATGTGCATGAAAAATTCCTGCTGAACAACGGCGCGGATGAAGTGGTCTACCCGGAGCGGCAGCTCGCGGAGCAGACGGCCATCCGGCTCAGCAACGATTCCATTTTCGATTATATTGAACTGGATGAAAACAGTGCGATCTATGACGTGGTGATTCCGAAAAAATGGATCGGAAAAAGTATTGCGGAACTGGATATCCGCCGTCAGTTCAGCCTGAATATCATCGGTGCGAGAGTGGGCGGAAAGGTGGTTACGGACCTGAATCCCTATACGCCGATGGAAGAGGGGAAGCGCCTTCTCGTCGCAGGAGATATCAGGAACATTAATAAGGCTTTCCGTCTGTAGACATTTCCTGCGTCGTTGTATGCAGCACGGAGCTGAGTAAATCGGTAAGCGTTTTTGCGATCGTTTCCGGCGCCGTGTCCGTTTCGTTTTCCAGCCAGTATTTGACAGAGGCTGCCATTCCGGCGGTGATAAATTCCCGCACATACGGACCGCCGAGCACCGATGCGTCGTTCAGCCGGCTGTAAAATCTCATCAGCGCCTCTTCCGATACGGTAAAACCCGGAAATACCTGTTTTGTGATCAGATAGTTGTCCCGGTATTTTCTGCAGCAGAAGACCATCATCTCATACAGGCTGACACCGCCTTCTTTGTGGATCTCATCGAGAAGCTCCTCAATATGCCTGTCAAAGGACTCTCTGCCCACGTCTTCCGGAACGTTGTAGTATTTGTAAAAGGTCGTCCGGTTGACATTTGCCCTTTTGCAGAGTTCGGATACCGTGATTTCTTCAGGGCTCCGGGTCTGCGTAAGTTCTGACAGCGCCTTGATCAGTCTCGCTTTTGTCTTCAGTATTCTTGTGTCCATCAAAGGATCCTCCGCATCAGAATAATCAACAAGTTTCGCAGCATTGTTTATTTACAAAAATAAACACTTGTTGTTTATTTTTGCGGATAGTATACTTGATTCAACCTGAAAAGTCAATCCCGAAAGGAGCTAAAAATGCGTACGTTAAGCAGTGAAGAATTCGGCCGGGTGCTGGTGCGTTCCCTGCCGCTTCCGAAGGGCTGCGATCCTCAGACCGCCGTGTATACGCCAAGCGGGAGAGTCGCATGTATGTACCGTAAGGAGGGCGATCCCGCGGATTTTATCCGTATCATCACGCTCTTGGACGACGGCTCGGATATCCGCACGGTGTACGAAGGCGAATACCATCAGCTGTATCAGTCGAACGGATTCCGCTATATGCCTTTCACGGACAACCGGCGCGTCTACATCGGCGATTATATTCTCGAATGCACGCCGGACTGTGATCACGCAGAAACAGCCGCGTTCATTCCGATCCGTTATCCGGAAGCACTCATCAAGAGTCCCGGGCTGTGGATGCTCTGGTCGGAGAATGTCGTTTCTCCCGACGGAGAGTATATCGCCTGGTCGACGCTCGGGATGAATCACGCCGTATATCTTGCGAGGCTCAGAAGAGAAGCGGACTGCTACGAGCTCGACAACATCCGCTGCGTCAGCGCTTCGGACAAAGGAGAGCCGGATCCGGACCACCCCGGATATCTTCTCGAAGGAAAGGTCCGCGGCGGCGAAGTCAAGCAGTTCGTCCGCGGCGGACGGGGTTTAAGCTTTGTCGGCTCCGGCAGAGGAACCGGCGATTCCATGCTGCAGGCGCTCGATACCGAAGAAGTCATAGAGCTCACGAAAACGCCCGGCTATGACGAGACAACGATCCTTTCCCCGGATGAAAAGCTCGGAATCGTCATGTCCACCCGTTTTTCCCCGAAAACGAACTGTGCCATTCTCGGTCTGATTCCGCGGCGCGGCAATTTTGAAACCAAAACCGCCGTGATCAACATGGTTTACATGTATGCGGTCGCGGGAGCGCGTGCATTTTTTGACGATGCGAACGTCGGACCGGTGCTTGTGAATCTTAAGAAGGCGGAAAGCGACTTAAACTACACCGGCCTGGATCTTCACGATCCCGAGAATCGTTTCGTCTATTATTCGCCGATGTCCTGGCATCCGGATTCGAAAAAAGCGATGTGGAATGAACGCCTGAGAAAGAACATCGGAGACGAGGGCAGGGTCATGATCGCGGAACTGCCTGATTATATTCCGGGAAAGACCCCTGAAATCGTCCCTGTCCCCGAAGAGATTCCCTACGCCGTCAAGGGCGTTCTCACCGGCATGCCGAAGCATTTCCCGAAATTCCCCGTGCACGGCAGGTTCTCCGGCACCGCAGTTACGACATGCGTGAGGGAGGGGGATCTGACCAGATACGAGACGGTATACGATCACTTCTCGGATGACGGAAAGAGCTTCCTCTCCGGACGAGAAAGCTGCATTTCCCCGGGAATGACCGCACGCGGCAAAACCACCTATGAGGCAAGCCTGAAGCTTACCGGAGAACATACCGGCGAGATGGAAGCGAAGCTTGTATTTAATTTCACTTCAACCTCCACCCCGACGACACTGGACCCCGAATCCCGCGGATTCGCGCGTTATGATGATATAACAGTGAATGTCAGTGAAATGATTCTTGGATGAAAGGAGAATTCGAAATGACTGAAGCAGCAACCTACAGAAGGGCGAAGGTATGGCATATCGCTCTTTCCCAGATGACCGGCATCATGCAGATGTCTTTTTATGTACTTCTCGGTTACGCGGCTTATATCGGCAACTTAGGCTTTGCGATCGCCACGGGCCTGACCGGCGTCCTGATTACGCTTTCCCGTGTATTTGACGGCATTACCGACCCGATCATCGCGCTCATCATCGAGAAATTCAATTCAAAATTCGGAAAAATGCGCGTTTTCCTGTTCATTGGCTGGTTCTGCATGGCGCTTGCCACCACGCTGATGTGCAACCTGATCGGCGGAAAGTTCGAATTTGCCGGAGACGGTTCGGTTTCCAATCCCTTAGGCGTCGTGACCTTCATTCTGATCTATGCGCTGTATATTATCGGGTATACCTTCTCGAGCTGCACCGGCGCGATGACCGGAAACATTCTGACGAATGATCCGAAGCAGCGTCCCATGCTCGGCGTCTGGTCCACGGTTTATTCCTACCTTGCGCCGATGATCATTTCCATGGTCATCATCACCGCAATCCTTCCGAAGTTCGGCATTCCCTTCACGCTTCCGGACGGCAAAACCGACTACAGCTTCACGATGGCGGTATTCGAGCGCGCCAACTGGCTGGTCATCGGCATCTCCTTCCTCGCGCTCGTCGCTTCCTGCATCGGCCTGACGCCTTATGATAAGCCGGAGAACTTTATCGGCCTGAAGAAGCAGGACAAGACCTCCTTTAAGGATATGCTTGCCCTCCTGAAGGAAAATAAGGAGCTTCAGCGCTATATCGTGGCGGCAAGCTCCGACAAACTGGCGCAGACCGTCGGCTCCCAGTCCGTTATCGCAGTACTTATGTACAGTATCATTCTCGGCAGTATGGTCGGCTCCTCGATCATCTCGGCGATCGCCATGCTTCCCTCGATCATTTTCGCGATTCTGGGCGCAAGGCTTGCAGGAAAACAGGGCAATAAGAAGGTGACCGTCCAGTGGTCCTGGCTGTGTATATTCTGGAATATCGCTTTCTCTGTATTCCTTCTCGTCGTACCCGGAAAGAGCGCTTCTTCCATCGGTATTCCGCTTGTGATTTTCTTCCTGCTGATGCTCGGCAACAATGCGCTGAAAATGGTTGTCAGCACAGCCGGAAACGCGATGCGCATGGATATCGTCGACTATGAGATGTACCGCACCGGACGCTATCTTCCGGCAACGGTCAGCGCGGTCTATTCCTTCCTGGACAAACTGATCAGCGCGCTTGCACCGATGCTGGCGACGCTCATGATCGGCATCGTCGGATACACCGGTTCGAAAATTCCGATGGCCTCCGACGAGCTGACCTTCGGCATCCGGCTGATTACCGTCTTCCTGTTCTGCATTCTCCCGATCATCGGCTGGATCTGCACTCTCTTCGCAATGAAGAAGTTCTCGCTGACGAAAGAGGAGATGGAACGCATTCAGGCCGAAATCGCCGCGAAGAAAGCGGAAGCGAAAGAGTAAACAGCTTGAGCGTTCAGGAGAAAATCATGATTTCAACCGCAGTCCAGCAGATTATGCTGGGAACCGTCACGAAAACCGAAAAACAGGCCGCCGAAACCCTTCGCCTCATAAAAGACGCGGGCTACGACGGAATCGAGCTGAACGGCTTCATGATCCGGCCGACCGGATTCCTGGTGCGGACGCTGACGAAATTTGCCGGAATGCCCACAGGAAAGGGCGGAAAATATGACTGGAAGGCGCTTGTTAAGGACGCAGGCCTCACAGTGACCGGCATCCATGAAGACCTCGGAAGCATCAAAAGGGATCCGGAGAAGATCATTACGGAAGCCCGGAAATTCGGGACGGAATTCGTGATCGTGACCGGGATGTACCGCTTTGACTACAGCGATCCTGCCGCCGTACGCTCCCTTTCCGAGGACCTGAATCAGTGCGGAAAGGCACTGAAGGAGGGCGGAATCTCGCTTCTCTATCATAACCACAACTGCGAGCTTCTGAAGATTTCCGGCACGAAGGAGAGCGCCTACGACTATATTCTGTCGCACACCGATCCCGACTGTGTGAACTTTGAATTCGACAGCTACTGGATGACGGACGGCGGCGCGAACGCGGCCGCCGTGATGAAAAAGCTCGGAAGCCGGATGAAGCTCTGGCATGTGAACGACCGGGGCGCCAGGGTCTCGGGGCTGCAGATGACGCCGATTCTGAAATACGACAGCATGGAGCTCGGATACGGAGCGATGGATCTGGATAGTCTTACAGAAATCGCGAAGGAGAACGGCATCCGGACCGCGGTCCTGGAGTCTCATCGAAACTGGGCCGAAAAGTCGCCGATTCGTTCGCTTCAGCTCTCCGCCGAGTATCTGAACCGGCAGTTTCACGCCTGATCGGGAGCCCCGCACTTGACAATCGGGTCTGATTCGTATAAACTGTATCGGCGGCGCATTGAAGGCCGTCCGAAACGGAAAAGAAATGACGAGGAGATCCACCATGAGATATAAACGTGCCAATCAGTATCCGCTGACCCAGCAGCAGAAGGAAGCGGTCCGTTATCACCGACTTTATCAGGGCGGCCAGATGAACGACATGAAATATGTGCTGCTTCGCGACATGCAGACCTTCGCGGTCTATATGGGCTGGTATAATCTGGAAAAAGGGCTGTACAGCTTCATGACTGTGCATGAGCTCGCGGTATTCGGCTATTCCTTCTGCAGCGCCGAGGGCTGTCCTTTATGCGGCGAGTATTTTGCCTCCAAGCTTTCCGGCCGTTCGGAAGACCCGGAGCATCCGACGCTTACCGATAAGGAAGCTCTCCTGCAGGAATTTGCCCGCGCGCTGTCCGCGGATGATCACCATGTGCCGGAGGAGCTTTTCACCCGGATGAACGAAGCGTACAAAGAAGCGGAAATGATCCGTCTCATCGCTTTTGCCGGGCAGCTGAAGGCCTCCTGCATGTTCGAATGCACGGTCATGCAGAATCCGTAAGCAAACCCGCTCGAATTTACGAAAAGTGGGAGATTTCACCCAAAAAACGCATTCTTCCGGCGCTCCGGTGGAGTGCGTTTTGTGTTTTTTGACGATTTTCGGGCGGAATCCATGTTATATTCGTCAAACTCTTACTTGCACTTTATGCCGGTGTGTGATATAATAAGCGAACAGATGTTTTCAAAAGGGGGAAACGATGGACAAAATCAGAATGACAACACCGCTTGTTGAGATGGACGGGGATGAAATGACCCGGATCATGTGGAAGGAGATCAAGGACCGGCTCCTTCTGCCTTTCATTGACCTGAAAACCGAATATTACGATCTCGGACTGAAATACCGTGAAGAAACAAAGGATCAGGTGACGATCGATTCCGCCAATGCGACGAAGAAATACGGCGTCGCGGTCAAGTGCGCGACCATCACGCCCAATGCAGCCCGTGTGAAGGAATACGGCCTTTCCGAGATGTGGAAGAGTCCGAACGCCACCATCCGCGCGATTCTGGACGGCACCGTGTTCCGTGCGCCGATTACGGTCAAGGGCATCGAGCCCTATGTCCGGACCTGGAAAAAGCCCATCACCATTGCCCGTCACGCCTACGGCGACATTTATAAGGCTGTCGAGCTTCTGACCGACAAGCCGGGCAAATGCGAGCTCGTATTTACGGCGGAAGACGGCGAAGTGAAGAAGGCCACCGTGCATGAATTCAAGGGCGGCGGCATCATGCAGGGAATGCACAATACGGACGCCTCCATCGAGAGCTTTGCCCGTTCCTGCTTCAGCTTCGCAGTCGATACAAAGCAGGACCTCTGGTTCGGCGCCAAGGATACGATCAGCAAGACCTACGATCATCATTTCAAGGATATCTTCGCGGACATCTACGAGAAGGAATATAAAGAGAAATTCGAAGCCCTCGGCATCACCTATATGTATACGCTGATTGATGATGCGGTTGCGCGCGTGATCCGTTCGGAAGGCGGCTTCATCTGGGCCTGCAAGAACTACGACGGCGACGTCATGAGCGATATGGT
>CAMPAR010000063.1 GCA_946632055.1 uncultured Lachnospiraceae bacterium | reverse complement strand
ACCAAGGGCTTTACCTTTGAAGGGCCTTTTTATCTGAACGGACGCGGACAGATCGTCGGCTGGGATGAAAAGGCGGAGGAACACGCGAAAACGCTCGTTCAGCGGGAGGCGGAGCGGCTCGAACAGGGACTTCGGGCGGCGAAGGAGGATGGGTTTCGGAAGATCATCATCTTCCTTCACTATCCGCCGACAAGTATCCTCGAGAGGGAGAGCGTCTTCACGCGTCTTGCCGAAGAGTACGGGGCGTCGCAGCTGATCTACGCGCACTGCCACGGAGAGTCCCGCTTCCATGACAGCATTATGGGCGAATTCCACGGTGTGGAATACCGCCTGGTGTCCGGGGACTATCTGAAATGGAAGCCGGAGAAGATTCTGTAGGATGCTTTAAAAGCACGCGATATTGCTGTCCGTGCGGGACTCCGTGCCGCCGACCAGAACGCCGTTATCGAGGCGCACGATCATCTGACCGCGCCCGAAGGAGCCGGTGTTCGGGTCGAAGCAGATATCATGGCCCATGCCCGCAAGCGTGCGGGCAAGATCGGGATCGAAGCGGGATTCAACGGTGACGCTTCCGTCCCGCATCCACTGGAAGCGCGGTGCGTCAAGAGCCTGCTGCGGATTCATGTGAAAGTCGATATAGTTCATCGCGACCTGCACATGGCCCTGCGGCTGCATGTAACCGCCCATCACGCCGAAGGGCCCGACGGGCTTTCCGGCCTTCATCAGGAAGGCCGGGATGATCGTGTGATAGCATCGCTTCCCCGGCGTGAGAACATTGGCGTCCGCGGGATTCAGCGAGAAATCCGCGCCGCGGTTCTGCAACGCGATGCCGGTGCCGGGAATCACGATCCCCGATCCGAAGCCCATGTAATTGGACTGGATATAGGAAATCATATTGCCCTCCGAATCAGCGGCCGAGAGGTAGACCGTGCCGCTTTTCGGGGGGATTTTGTGTGTATAGATCTGTGCGCGGCCCGAGATCTCCTGCGCGCGCCGGAAACCGTACGCGGGACGCAGAAAATCGTGAAAGTCAAAGGAAGTGAAGCGCGGATCGGTAACAGTAGCGAAGGCGTCGGCGAAGGCGATCTTGAGAGCTTCGATCTGACGGTGCCGCGTCACGGGATCCTCCGGGGATACAGGCACAAATTCTTTCAGAATATTCAGCGCCATTAAAGCGACGATGCCCTGTCCGTTCGGCGGGATTTCGCAGACTTCGAAGCCCCGGTAGCCGATACGGATCGGTTCCACCCATTCGGGCTCATAAGCCTCGAGATCGGATTTCCGGAGGAAGCCGCCGTGCTTTCTGCTTTCGGCGTCAATCCTGTCGGCGAGTTCTCCGAAATAAAGCGCATCCGAATCCGTTTCCCCGATTTTCTCGAGTGTGTCCGCATGGTGTGGAAGCTTCACAAGATCTCCGAATTCCGGCGCCTCTCCGTCAAAGGTGAAGGTGTTAAACCAGGCCCGGAATTCCTCGCCCTTCAGAAGGTTTCGGTACTGTGAGAGCGCATTTTGCCAGTTATTCGCGATATTCGGAGAGACGGCATAGCCTTCTCTCGCATAATGAACCGCCTCCGAGAGATTCTCCCGGAGCGTCCTCTTTCCGAATCGTCCTGTGAGTGCCGCCCAGCCTTTCACAGCGCCCGGGACCATCACCGGCGTCCAGCCGAGCGGAGGCATCTTTCCCTGAAGATCAAGGCCGCGGGAAAGCACGGCTTCCGGACTTGCGAGCATCGGAGAAGGACCGCTTGCGTTCAGGCCATAAAGCTTCTGATCTTTTTCGGACCAGAGAATCGCGAAAGCATCCGCTCCGAGCCCGTTGTCGGTCGGCTCAACGACCGTGAGCGCGGAAGCGGCGGATACGATAGCGTCGACTGCATTCCCTCCGCGGCGGAGCGCCTCGAGTCCCGCAGCGGATGCCATGGGGCTGGAGCAGCAGACCATTCCGCGCGCCGCATAGATCGGGAAGCGCTCAGAGCGGTACTTTTGTGTGAGAGGATTAAAATCAGGTGTCATATTGTGCCTCAGAAAAATCAATGTCGGTAAAATGGTTTCGTTAACCCTGATATATCATAAATCGAAGCAACTGTCAATGCCTGCCCTGCCGCCCTTCGAACTTGACACACCGCACTGAGAAGAGTAGTATAAATACAGTTAATGTCCGGCCTTTCAGGTCTTTTGGAGGTGTGATAATGAACCATGAAGAAATAAGCAGACGGATTGATCGTTTTATCGAAGAGCACAGGGAAGAAATGATCCGCGAACTCATGGACTGGGTGCGGATTCCGTCCGTGTCCCGGGCGGATCTTTATCAGAATGGGGCGCCATATGGGCCTGACGTCCGCAAAATGCTGGATCATGCGCTGAAACGCTGCCGGGATTATGGATTCCGGACGGCTGACCACGAGGGCTACTGTGGTTCCGCCTGGTATGGGGACTCAGCGGATGAGATCGGATTCTATGCGCACCTTGACGTCGTGCCGGAAGGTCCGAACTGGATCTATGAACCCTATGAGCCTGTTGTAAAAGACGGGTATGTGATCGGACGCGGGGCGGACGACAACAAAGCCGCAGGGGTACTGGGCCTCTATATTATGCGCTTTCTTCAGGAAAACAATATTCAGCTGAAGCACGCGTTCCGGCTGATGCTCGGATGTGCCGAGGAAACCGGAATGGATGACTTCAGGACCTTTCTTTTGCGGGGCGGACGCGTACCGGAGTTTGGAATCGTTGCCGATGCAGGCTTCCCGGTGTGTTATGCCCAGAAGGGCGGCTGGAATGCGGATCTGCTTGTTCCGAAAGGCAGGGATATCATTGACTTTCGCGCGGGCAGCGTCAGAAACGCGGTTCCCGGGAGTGCTGAGCTTGTCATCCGGGCGGAGGAAGAATCGGTTCGGGCAGCATTGTCCGGTGCAGAAGATTTTGAGGTTTTTCCGCAGGACAAAGATACGGTCCGGATCGTGGCGAAAGGACGCGGAGGTCATGCGGCCTTTCCTTCAGGAACGGATAATGCGGCAACGAAGCTCGCAGCGGTTTTCAAAGCGCTTCCGGGCTGTGACCTTCGGGGGCTGGATTTCATCGCGCGTGTTTTCCGGGATCCTTACGGCGCGGGCATGGGCTTCTCCTGTGAGGATGAGGTGAGCGGAAAACTCACGTCGAATGCCGGTGTTTTCTCCGTCTCGGGAGACTTTATTCGGGTTCTTGTCGACGTCCGCTATCCGGTCAGCGCTGAGATTGACGAGATGACTGACGCTTTTAAGAATCAGCTCGCATCATGCGGCGTGACGATGGAAGCCCTGCAGATCGAGAGACCGTTTTATATTGATCCGGAAGACGGGAAGGTGAGGGCGCTTCAGGCGTGTTATCGTGCTGTGACAGGACGTATGGATGAGCCCTATGCGATGGGAGGAGGGACCTACAGCCGGGTGATCCCCGGAGCGATCAGCTTTGGCCCCGGGTCAGCACATCAGATGCCGGAATTCCTGCCGGAGGGGCATGGCAGCGCACACGGGCCGGACGAAGTGCTGCACATCGAAAGCTGGCTTCAGGCTTTCCGGATCTATGTGCTTTCGATTCTCCGTCTTTCGGGGGCGGACGATTCCACGCTTTGAATTATAGAATATTTAGCTAAAAAGACTTGAAAAATAGCCTTATCTAAGTTATAGTGATTTAAACACATTCGCGCTCCGTATCATCGGATGCGCTGGAAACGGAGAAGAAAGGATTGAACACAGAGTATCTGTCGGAACGTCTTTCGCTGGACGGTAAAAAAGCGATTGTAACAGGGTCTTCCGGAGGAATCGGCGCGGCTATCGCAAAATCCTTCGTGCGTTTCGGCGCCGAAGTGGCGATTCTCGGGAGGAACGAGGAGAAGCTTCAGAGAACAAAAGCGGAAATCGAAGCACTTGGCGGTGTCTGCGATACCTGGTCTTTCGATGTGGGATCGGCAGAGGAGAGCGATGCCTTTTTCGAAGCCTACGAGAAGAAGCACGGTGCGCCGGACATTTTCGTCGCGAATGCAGGTATGTCCGTTTTCAAGTATCTGACGGAAACCGAAAACCCGGAGATGAACCGGCTGATCGACACGGACCTGAAGGGCGTGATCTACGGCCTTCGCTGGGCAGGCAATATGATGGAGAAAAACGGAGGCGGAAATATTGTGATCGTGACTTCTGTCAACGCATTCTATCCGCTGCCCTCCCAGGCACTTTACACCGGTATCAAATGCGCTCTTGAAGGCATTGCACGCTGCATGGCTTCAGACCTTGGAGAATACGGTGTACGCGTCAACACCTTCGCGCCCGGCGCGGTGAATACCGACCTCGGACACCCGCATGACGACAAAGTGCATCCGATGCCGATCCCGATGGGCCACCAGGCCCTGCCCGAGGAGGTGGGCGACATTGTACCGCTGATGTGTACGGACGCCTTCAGCTATATGACCGGTACGACCCTTCTCGCCGACGGCGGTCTGATGCTCCGGCATTCGGGTTACAGTGAGCGCCTGGAGTGGCGGACAAAGATGGCAGAACACCGAAAAAAGGAAGAAGAGGAGAAAGGAGAACAAAAGAAATGATCGACAGAGTAAAAGTTGCGTACATCTTCAATGAACCGTTGAAGCATTATGCGGCCCAGCTGGGCGTTAAATACGCCGTCGCTGGCCCGAATCCGAGAAAGTACGCGCCCTATTCCCATGTGTGGGATTACGGCGTACTGCGTGAAACGGCGCAGGCGGTCAAGGACGCGGGCATGGAGTGGTCGGTTCTTGAAGGCATCGGCTTCATCGACGGCGTCAAGCTCGGTCTCGAGTCGCGCGACGAGGAAATCGCGCACTTCTGCACCCTGCTTGAGAACCTCGGAAAGCTCGGCTGCAAGTGCGTCTGCTACAACTGGATGCCGGTGTGGGGCTGGTATCGTTCGACCGTCAGCATTCCGCTGGAAGGCGGCGCTTTGGTCAGCGGCTTCAACTACGAGGACGTGAAGGATATGCCGCCGATGTCGGGCGTCACGATCAGTGCCGACCAGCTGTGGACGAACCTCGAGTACTTCATGAAGAAGGTCGTTCCCGTGGCTGAGAAGACCGGCGTGAAGCTGGCGCTTCATCCGGATGATCCGCCGATCCCGCACCTCGGAGGACTGGACCGCATCATGATCAGCGCCGACGCGATGTACGATGCCTGCCAGCTGGTACCGAGCGAATACAACGGCATCTGCCTGTGCCAGGGTAACTTCGCCGCCATGGGCGAGGACATTCCGGCGTGCATCCATCGTTTCGCGGATGCCGGTCTCTTACATTTCGCGCATTTCCGCGATGTAGTCGGTACGGCGGACAACTTCCGCGAGGCCTGGCATCATGACGGCAAGACCGATATGTTTGCCGCGATGAAGGCTTACTACGAGGTCGGCTTCGACGGCGTCATGCGTCCGGACCATGTTCCGACGATGTACGGCGACGACAACGATCATCCGGGATACGCCATCCTCGGAAACCTCGTGGCAACCGGCTATATGTACGGTCTGATGGAGGCCTGCGAGAAGGAACTCGGACTGAACGGCCGCTAAGATTCAAAGCAGCACACAGTAAGCGTTAAAAGCCGCCCGGAGGAAATGAAATCCTCCGGGCGGTTTGTTCTCTTAAAGGCTGCGGCTTCAGATGCCGAGATACGTGGCATCCGGCGTGCCGGCATGGATGTTCTTCCAGCGGTTGTAGAAATTCAGATATTTCAGGGCGTTGAAATGGAAATCGCCCTTGATCTGATAGACCATGTCCTCATGATAAATATTCAGACGGTTCTTGCCGAGCAGCGTGACCGGGGAATCGAGGAAGGAGAGGAGAAGCTCGTTCGGCTTTCCTTCGTCGATGACGATCCGGTCTCCGTAGAGGGCGATCGAAGCCTTTTCTCTCAGCACTTCCTTCCGCTTGTAAAGGATGACGTGAAGCAGACTGATCTCATCCCGGAACACCGGCTTTTCCAGGAAATTCTCCGGGTTCAGCCGGTTGATGAAACTGTTCTGGTAATCCACCCAGTTTGCGACAAAACGGAAGGGGAACTTGAAGCCCACGCCCTGCAGCTCCTTGGTCGGAAGATAGCGCATCTCACGGCCGCAGGAAGTGCAGCGGATGATATCGTCATGCGCCTCAAAGCGCGACAGTCCGCAGTAGGGACAGACATAGGCGACGCGGTCGAGGTATTCGGCCGTCTTTTTATGCCTGTAGCTGAAGTCGGCCCTGGCTTCGTCTTCGTAAAGCCCCTCGCAGATGGCCTGGTACAGCTCGTCATTCGTCATGGCCTTGTATTCCTCCGGCTCGATGATCCGGGACGCGTAGCTGTGTACGGGGCCGTTTCTTACCACGTTGGACCAGCGCGGCTGCATGCCGTAGCCGCCCTCGATCCGGTAGAGGACGATCGGAAGATTGATCATGCGCGCGAGCTTGGCGATGGACGGATTGATGTAGCAGGTGCGTCCGGAGTAGGTCCTGTGGCCTTCCGGCGCGATCGAAACCGAGCCGCCTTCCTTGGCGACGCGGATGCACTGGCGGATGGCCTTCAGATCGAGCGTCTGCTTTTTGATCGGAATCGGTGCGACCGCCCAGCGTAAAAAATCCGAGATGCGCCCGTTCGAGAGGATGTCCTCCATCGCGAGGTGGTAAATCGGGAAACGGAAGGAAAGACCGAGAAGAAGCTGGTCATAGTCCGTCTGATGGTTGTAAAGGACGAGGTACTGGCGCTTCCGGTCCCCGGTAAAGGGGTCGATCTTCGCGTGGCAGCGAAGCTTGGTGTAGACGAGACACGGAAGGTACATGAGTTTGATCAGCACCTTATGTCTTGTACGGACCCAGCGCTCTTCCTGCAGGTTGTCATTGTCTTGCTGTTTACTCATTATGCGCTCCATTCTGCCGGAGCCTCCGGCAAAAGACAGTCAGGCAGCGGAATCGCGAAAAAATGCGAAAGCCGCTGTATATTCCTGCATATTGTAAACCAGAGTGGGGAATCTGGCAAGTAAAAAATTAACCAAATCTTAATAATTTTGCACAAAAATTCATAAGGGAAGTCAAAAAGCGGCGCCTGGAAGAACATCGCGTTTAGGGCTTCAAAAAGCAGCGATCCTGTGGTAAAATAACAGAATCACGATCAGGGGGATTCCGGGGAATGAAGAAAGCCTGTATTTATCAGCCGGACGAAGGAAAATATATGCTGCTGTCCGGGCTTCTCACGTCGATCGGCGCGGAGATTGTCCGGATGACGGAAAAAGACGCTGCGGTTCCGGTCGCCCGGATTCTCGGACTGTCCGTCCCGTTTAACGCGCCTGCGGCGAAGGAGGCTGCGCCTTCTTTTCTTCCCGCGGCGGGGCTTACCGTTCTCTGCGGTCTCACGGGAGAGGAGCTTGACGCCTTCCTCGCAGCAAAAAAGGCGGCCGGAATCACGGGAACGGGACTTCTTGCCGTTGCGACGCCCATGAACATCGCCTGGACGGTATCGGAGCTTGCAGGGGAGCTTCAGCGGGAACACGAAGAGATCATGAAGGCGGAAAGAAGGTCCTGAATCGGCTTCTTTTTATGCAGTTCGCCTATTTACTTTCATACACTAATGTGCTATCATAATAAAGTGCTTGCTTTTCCGGGAGTTTAAATGCCTCCCGGATGTATACGGACTCAGAATATCAGGCGGAGAGGGACCTGAAATTATTAAAACAGAGGCAGGTGGTAAAATGAATATCCATTCGGAATCCATTGACAGACTGTTTCAGAGCTTTCTGAATCTTACAAGTATTGAAGAATGTTATACCTATTTTGAAGATCTCTGCACCATCAAGGAGCTGCAGGATATGGCGCAGCGGCTGGACACGGCCATCCTGCTTTCCAAGGGCTACAGCTATCAGAGAATTACCGAGGAAATCGATATCAGCACGGCGACGATCGGAAGAGTCAGCAAATGCCTGAACTACGGCAGCGGCGGATATCGCGAGGCCATTGAGAAACTTGGGGATGCGGCAGACAGTGGGACGGAATCATGAACCAGACTTTTAAGCTTCTTCCGGAGGAAAAACTGAATTATACGCTCCGGGCCATTTATGAGGAAAGCGGATACAGCCGCTACCGCATGAATAAATTCGAGGAATATGATCTCTACGCGGATCACAGAGACTTCCTGGCGGCGGACGGCGTCATCACCTTTACGGATCTTTCCGGCAAGCTGATGGCCTTAAAGCCGGACGTCACGCTTTCGATCGTCAAGAACACGCGCGATCTGAAAGGAAAGACGGAGCGGCTTTACTACAACGAGAACGTGTACCGTGCGGCAAAGGGCCGGGATACCTTCCGTGAAATTCCGCAGACCGGTCTCGAGCTTCTCGGATGCGTGACGGACGAAACGAGGCAGGAGGTACTGAACCTCGCGCTTCGGACGCTTTCCGTCATTCCGAAGAAGAGCGTGCTTGAAATTTCCCACCTCGGCATTCTGCAGGATCTTCTCGCTTCTCTCGGCGTACCGGAGTCTGCGGAGAAGGAGCTCATCGGGCTGATCGGCGGAAGGAACCGACATGAGCTGGAAAAGAGGCTGGAGGCGCTTGAAATCGGCACGGAGAAGCGCGCGCTTTTCCTTGAAATTGTGGCTTTCCGCGCACCGGCCCCTGAGGCCGCAAAGGAGCTTTCTTCGCTTTTTGATGGTCTTGCATCCGAAGAGCATCTGCGGGAGTTTTCCGCGCTTCTTACGGCGCTTCCCGAAGAGAAAGCGGGCGAACCGGAAGCCTACGTCGATTTTTCCGTCGTGGACGATATCAGCTACTATGACGGCGTGGTGTTCAAGGGATTCCTGGACGGGGTGCCGGAGCCGGTGCTGTCCGGCGGCGCCTATGACGCCCTGATGCGGAAGATGGGAAGAACTTCTTCCGCCATCGGCTTTGCGCTGTACGTGAACCTTCTGACCGACCACAACGTCTTCTCCGAGACCGCGGAGAAAGTCGGGGGAGAACGCAGAATGCTGAATGTGGCGCTTCCGAAGGGACGGCTCGGCGAGAAGGTTTATCAGGCCTTCCGGGAAGCGGGCTTCCCCTGCGACGAGGTGCTTTCGGACAGTCGGAAGCTGATCTTCGAGAACCCGGAAGCGGGCGTCCGCTATTTCTGGGTCAAGCCCTCGGATGTGGCGATTTATGTGGAGCGGGGGGCGGCGGATGTCGGCGTCGCGGGAAAGGATATCCTGCTCGAATACGCCCCGGACGTCTTTGAGCTTCTCGACCTCGGACTCGGAAAATGCCGCATGTGCGTCGCGGGAAAGAAGGATTTCGCGGATGATACGCGGAAGAGCCTGAGAGTCGCGACGAAGTTCGGACGGATCGCGGCGGATTATTACCGCTCGATCGGCCGGGACATCGACATTATCCACCTGAACGGATCGATCGAAATCGCCCCGATCCTCGGACTTTCGGACGTGATCGTCGATATTGTCGAGACCGGAACGACCCTGAAGGAAAACAATCTCGAGGTGCTGGAGGAAATCGTGCCGATCAGCGCGAGGCTGATCGCGAACAAGGCCTCCTATCCCTTTAAGGCGGAACAGATCGCGGCGCTTACAAAGCGTCTGTCGGAGCGCTGAAAGCGGACGGCGGAAAGAAGCGCAGCGCTTCATAAAGAAGAACGGAACGGAGAATCACGGCTATGATGAAGATACTGAAAATCGGCGAAGTTTCAAATGAAGAGATATTTGCGCGCAGCGAACCGAAGATGGATGTCGAAGGCATCGTTTCCGGGATCATCGCGGACGTGCGTGAGAACGGAGATCAGGCGCTTTTAAGCTACACGGAGAAGCTCGATCATGTGAAGCTCGAAAGCCTGGAGGTCAGCGCGGCAGAAATGGAGGAGGCGCTGTCCAAGGTGGATCTGAAGCTCCTCAAGGTAATGGAGAAATCCGCCGCAAATATCCGGAAATTCCACAGCCGTCAGGTCCGGAACAGCTTGATCATTAATGACGAGGACGGAATCGTCGTCGGGCAGAAGGTGATTCCGGTTGACCGCGCCGGGATCTATGTGCCGGGCGGTACGGCGCCGCTTTCCTCTACGGTTCTCATGGACGCGATTCCCGCCCGGATTGCGGGGTGTCCGGAGGTCATCATGATGACGCCTCCCGGACCGGACGGAAAGGTGAATCCCGCGGTTCTTGCGGCCGCGCATGTGGCGGGCGTGGACCGGATCTTCAAATGCGGCGGCGCGCAGGCCATCGCGGCGCTCGCCTACGGCACGGAAAGCGTCCCGAAGGTGGATAAGATCGTCGGCCCCGGAAATGCCTTTGTCGCGGAAGCGAAGAAGCAGGTTTTCGGAAAGGTGTCGATCGATATGATCGCGGGACCGAGCGAAATCCTGGTGCTTGCGGACGCCGGAACGAATCCGGCGGTCTGCGCGGCGGATCTTCTGTCGCAGGCCGAGCATGACCGGATGGCGAGCGCGGTGCTGGTCACGGATTCCGAGGAATTCGCGAAGAAAGTGCAGGAAGAGATCGAAAAGCAGATTCCGAAGCTCCTGCGTGCGGAAATCGCCCGGGCGTCGATTGATGACAACGGAAAGATCATCGTTGCGGACAGCCTCCTTCAGGCCATTGAAATTGCGAATGAAATCGCGCCGGAGCATCTGGAGCTCTGCGTGCCGAATCCCTTTGACTACCTGGATAAGATCCGCCACGCGGGATCCGTCTTCCTCGGCTACAACTGTCCGGAAGCGCTCGGCGATTATCTCGCGGGACCGAATCATACGCTTCCGACGAGCGGCACGGCGAAGTTCTCGAGCCCGCTGTCCGTCGATGATTTTGTGAAGAAAACGCAGTACACCTATTATACGCGGGAAGCGCTTTCGAGGGTCGCCGAGGACGTCGCCTGCTTTGCGGAGGCGGAAGGACTCACGGGACACGCGCGCTCTGCCCGGATCAGAACGGAGGAGATGGATCAGTGAGCCGGTTTTTCAGCAGCAGATACGACAAGCTTACTCCCTACACGCCCGGCGAGCAGCCGCAGGACCGCCGTTATATCAAACTGAACACCAATGAATCGTCGTATCCGCCGTCTCCCCTTGCCATCGAAATGGCCCGGGAGGAGGCGGGAAAGCTCCAGCTTTATTCGGACCCGGAATGCCGCAGCTTAAAGCGCGCCGCGGCCGAGATTCTCGGCTTTTCCGAGGACGAGCTGATCTTTACGAACGGCTCGGACGAAATCCTGAATTTTGCGTTCATGGCCTTCTGCGACGACAGTCATCCGGCGGCTTTTGCGGACATTACCTACGGCTTCTATCCGGTGTTTGCGGCGCTGAACAGCGTTCCGTACCGGGAGATTCCGCTTCGGGAGGATTTCACGCCCGACCCCGCCGACTACATCGGGACGAACGAGACGCTTTTCATCGCGAATCCGAACGCGCCGACCGGCCGGGAGCTTCCCATGGAGAAGCTGAAGGAAATCATTGCGTCGAACCCCGGGCGGATCGTCGTGGTGGACGAAGCCTATGTGGATTTCGGCGGGGAGAGTGCGGCGCCGCTTGTGCGGGAGTACGACAATCTTCTGGTGACGAGGACCTTTTCCAAGTCGCGCTCGCTCGCGGGCGCGCGGCTCGGCTTCGGAATCGCCTGCCCGGAGCTTATCCGGGATCTTGAAACCATCCGCTATTCCACGAATCCCTATAATGTGAACCGGATGACGATGGCGGCCGGCGTGGGCGCGCTGAAGGACCAGGCGTATTTTGAAAGGAACCGGACGGCTATTCTGGAGACGAGGGCCTATACGGCCGAGGAGCTCGAAAAGCTCGGGTTCTCCGTGCTTCCGTCGTCCGCGAATTTTGTCTTTGTGAAGCATGAAAAAATCGGCGGGGAAGCGCTGTACCGGGAACTTCGGGAGCGGGGCATTCTCGTCCGTCATTTCTCCCCGGAACGGATCCGGGAGTATAACCGGATTACGATCGGAAGCAGGGAGGAAATGGAGGCGCTCACGGCGGTCCTTCGGGAGATTCTGGCCTGAAGGCGTCAGGCAGTCACGATACAGGAGGAAGATAAACATGCGCACATCGGAAATCATAAGGAAAACGGCCGAGACCGATATCCGGCTTTTCCTGAATCTGGACGGCAGCGGACAGTCGGAAATCGATACCGGCGTCGGATTCCTGAACCATATGCTGACGCTGTTTGCGAAGCACGGA
>CAMPAR010000062.1 GCA_946632055.1 uncultured Lachnospiraceae bacterium | reverse complement strand
AGGGAACCGGCGATAAATTCTGGAACCGGGTCATGTTCCCGATCATGGACGCGAGTAACCGCGTGATCGCCTTCGGCGGGCGCGTGATGGGCGACGGGGAGCCGAAATACCTGAATTCCCCGGAGACGAAGATCTTCGATAAGAGCAGAAATCTGTACGGGCTTAATGTGGCGCGCCGCACGAGGAAAGGGTATTTCCTCGTCTGCGAGGGCTATATGGATGTGATTTCCATGCATCAGGCCGGTTTTACGAACGCGGTGGCTTCCCTCGGAACCGCCTTTACGGTCCAGCACGGGATGATCATGAAACGCTATACGGACGAAGTGATTCTCTGCTACGACAATGACGGCGCGGGACGGAAGGCCGCGCTCCGGGCGATTCCGATCCTGAAGGAAGCGGGGCTGCGCATCAAGGTCCTGACCATGGAGCCCTATAAGGATCCGGACGAATTCATCAAGAATCTCGGCGCGGAAGAATTCCAGAAGAGAATCGACGGCGCGAAGAACGCCTTCCTCTTTGAAATCGGCGTGCTGCGGCAGGATTTTGACTTCTCGGACCCCGAGGACAAGAGCCGCTTCTTCAACACGGCGGCGGAACGGCTTGCGGGCTTTGAGGACGAAATCGAGCGGAATTCCTATACGGAGGCCGTGGCCTCGCAGTACGGGATCGATTACCAGACGCTGAGAAGCAAGGTGAATCTTCTCGGAAACCGGAGAAGCGCGAACCCGCCGCGGGAGGAAGTCCGCGCACCCGAGCGCGCCTCAGGAAGAAAAGCGCGTGAGAGCGGCGTGCAGGCCGCGGAAAAGCTGGTGCTGACGATCCTTGCGGAAAAACCGGAATACGCGGCGGACTGCCCGCTGAAGCCGGAGGATTTCTCGGATCCTCTGATGCGGGAGATCGCGGAAAAGCTCCTTCAGGGCGGGGAGCGGATGAGCGCCGGCGCGATTCTGAACCAGTATATCGATAACGATCACTATACCCGGGTGGCGGAGCTGATGTCTTCGCATTATACGGAATCCCTGACGGCGGAGGAGCTGAAGCAGGCCTGTCAGGAGGCGGTCCGGAAGATCCGGATGGAGAGCATCGACCGCCGGATGGCCGAGACCTCAAGCCCGCAGGAGCTGATGGAACTGATGAAGGAGAGAAAGAAGCTTTCATGAAGCTTTCCAAACGACTGGAAACCATACTGTCCCTGGTGCTTCCGTGCGAAACGGCGGCGGATATCGGCTGCGACCACGGCTTCACCGCGATCCGCCTCGTGGAGGACGGGAAAGCAAAGCGCGCGGTCTGCTCGGACGTGCGTCCGGGACCGCTTTCGCGGGCCAGGGAGCATATTGAAGAGGCCGGACTTTCCGGAAAAATATCCTGCCGGGAGGGCGACGGGCTTCAGACGCTCTGCCCCGGAGAAGCAGACTGCGTGATCATCGCCGGCATGGGCGGAGCGTTGACCGTGCGGATTTTGCAGGACGGGAAGGAAATCCTTTCCGGCGTCCGGGAGCTCGTGCTTTCGCCGCACACGGATCTCTATGCGGTGAGAACGGAGCTTCAGGCGCTGGGCTTTCGGATTGATGCCGAGGAAATGCTTTTTGAAGAAGGAAAATATTACACGGTGATCCGTGCGGTGCCGGGAACGATGACGCTGACGGAGCGGGAGGCGGCTTACGGCCCCTGCCTTCTCCGGTCGAAAAGTGCGGTTTTCCGGGACTGGATCCGGTATGAAATCGATCTGAACAGGAAGGTGCTTCTGTCGCTTGAGGGGGCGGACACGAAGGCCAACTCCCTGGCCGCAGAAGAGAGAAGAAGAGTCATCACTGAACTAAGGGACATTCTCGGAGGGTGCGTATGATTCATGTCATGATTAAAGGCGAACAGTATGAGTATCCGGACGGCACAACGCTGCAGTACATCTCGGAGGACATGCAGAGCGACTACACAGAGGACATTGTGCTGGCCTTTGTGAACGGGAGGCTTCGGGAGCTCTTTCATCCGGCCCCGGACAGCGCGACGATTGACTTTGTCACGACCGGCGATCCGATCGGGGCGGAGACCTACCAGCGCGGCGTGGTGTTCCTGATGATCCGGGCTTTCCAGGACGTGTACGGAGAGGCCGTGAGCCGGCAGATCTTTGTGGATTATCCGCTTGCGGAGGGGCTCTTCGTCCGGCTGATGAACGGAGAATGCGGGGAAGAAATGCTGGAGGCGGTTTCCGACCGGATGACGCAGCTTGTCCGGCTGGACCTTCCCTTTACCAAGGAAAGCATGCCGACCCGTCATGCGGTCTCGGTTTTCCTGCAGCACGGAATGCTCGCGAAGGCGCAGCTTTTCCGTTATCGCCGGGCGTCGGAAACCAATATCTATCATCTTGGGGATCTGCCGGATTACTACTATGCCTATATGGTGCCTTCGACGGGGTATCTGAAGAAATTCCGCCTGGAGGCCTATGAGGACGGCTTTGTCCTGCTGACGCCGGGCTCTGACGCGCCGGACCGCGTTCCGGATTTCCAGCCGCACGCGAAGATGTACCGGACCATGGAATCGTCCACGGCCTGGTGCCGGAAGCTCTCCATCGGGACAGCCGGTGAACTGAACGAGCGTATTACGAAGGAAGGCGCCGGAAACCTGATGCTGATCCAGGAAGCAATTATGGAGAAACAATTCGGGGATATCGCGGAGGAAATCGCGCGCTCCGGAAAACGGATCATCCTGATTGCCGGTCCGAGCTCCTCCGGAAAGACGACCTTTTCCCACCGTCTGTCGATTCAGCTGAGAGCCTACGGACTGCATCCGCATCCGATTGCCTGCGACAATTATTTCCTGGACCGCGAGAAATATCCGCTCGACGAGAACGGAAACGCCGACTACGAGGCGCTCAGCTGCCTGGATATCGACCTTCTGAACCGGAATTTCCAGGACCTTCTTTCCGGGAAAACGGTGTCCCTTCCAAGCTTCAACTTCCTGACCGGGAAGCAGGAATTCCGCGGGGATACGCTGAAGCTGGAGAAGGACGGCGTTATTATCCTTGAAGGCATCCACTGCCTGAACGGCGCGCTGACGCAGGAAATTCCGGATGAACAGAAGTACCGCATCTATATCAGCGCGCTGACGCAGCTGAACATCGACGAACACAACTGCATTCCGCCGAACGATGTGCGGCTTTTGCGCCGGATCGTGCGCGATTCGAGAACCCGCGGCACCACGGCGCGCTCGACGATCGCCCGCTGGGAGAGCGTGCGCGCCGGCGAGCGACGCAATATCTTCCCCTACGAGGAAAGTGCCGACGTCATGGTGAATTCCGCGCTGATTTACGAGCTTCCGGCTTTGAAGGCCTATGCGGAGCCGCTTCTTTTCGGCGTGCCGGAGGATGCGCCGGAGTATCTGGAGGCAAAGCGTCTTCTGAAATTCCTCGATTACTTCATCCCGGTGCCCTCGGAAGACATCCCGAAGAACTCGATTGTCCGTGAATTCATCGGCGGCGGATGCTTCGGGGCCGGCTGATTCTTCAGGACCGGATGTCCGTATCGTCAGGGCTCCGGTCTGTTTGAGATTCATGTGTAGACAAGCGTGAAGAATTATGATATAATTGTCGTTCGAGCAGGACAAATGGTCGCGGCTGTCTTTTTAATGAGGCAGCTGAGGAAAGTCCGGGCTTCACAGGGCAGGATGCCGGATAACGTCCGGCGGAGGCGACTCCAGGGAAAGTGCAGCAGAAATATACCGCCGGTTCTCACGAGCCGGTAAGGGTGAAATGGCAGTGTAAGAGACTGCCGCCGGTACGGCAACGCGCCGGGTCCATGTAAACCCCATTCGAAGCAAGGCAGAAAGAAAGAGCATAAGGCGGCCCGTCTGCTCTATGGTATGCCGCTTGAGCCGCGTGGCGACATGCGGACACAGACAGATGACCATTCACGACATAACCCGGCTTATCGTCCTGCTCGGATTTCAGAAAGAAAGAAGCTTGAAACATGTTAAGAGAATTGTTCCATATCGGTCCGGTGACAGTGTACGGATACGGCCTCATGATTGCGATCGGTGTGATCAGCTGCGTGCTTGTAGCGATGAAGCGCGCGAAAGGCTACGGCGTGAATCCCGACATTCTGTTTAATGCGGCGTTTATCGGCATTATTTCAGGAATTATCGGCGCCAAGCTGATGTATTGGATTACGATTCTTCCCGAGATTATAGAAAATCCGAAACTTCTTCTGGACCTGACGGGCGGCTTTGTTGTCTACGGCGGGCTGGTTACCGGCATTCTTGCCCCGGTGATCTACTTAAGGATCAAGAAGGAGAGTGTTCTCGACAAGCTGGATCTCGCGGCCGCGAGCATCGCGCTCGGACAGGGCTTCGGACGGATCGGATGCTTCCTTGCGGGCTGCTGCTACGGCAAAATCGCGCCGGACGGCGCCTGGTACGCGGTGACCTTCCCGGCATCCTCGGAGGCAATTCCGGGCGTCGGACTGTATCCGACGCAGCTGATGTCCGCCGCTTTCGACTTCCTGCTGTTCTTCTTCCTGTGGTTCATGACGGACCGGGTGCGTTTCCGCGGTGTGATATTAAGCCTCTACATGATGATTTACAGCGTGGCGCGCTTCTTCATCGAGTTTATCCGCACCGAACCGAAAACCGTCGGACCTTTCACGACGGCCCAGTTCACGGCCTTCTTCATTTTCGCGGCCGGCGTGATTCTGTTTATCGTGATGCACAAGCTCGCGCTTCCGCCGCTTCGGAAGTCTTCCGAAGAGAAAGCGGACGAAGAGGAAGAACCTGAGGAGAAGGAAGCTGCAGAGGAAAAACCTGAGGAGAAAGAATCTGCAGACGAAACTCCGGAGGAAGAACCCGTGAAGACAGAGGAAGAAAGCACAGAAGAAGAAACAGAAGAGAAGAGCCCGGAACCGGCGGAAAATACAGAGAATTCGGAGGAATGACATGGCTTATAAGCTGTTTGCCTATGATTCACTGCTGAACAATTATAAAAAGGACATCGAGCTTCGCATGGAGAATTTCGTGGAGAAGCTTGACGACCTGACAGACGGAAAAGGAAATCTTTCGGATTTTGCGAACGGACATCATTATTTCGGACTCCACCGCACGGAAAAGGGCGTGGTGTACCGCGAATGGGCGCCCGGTGCGGACGAGCTGCATGTATTCGGCGATTTCAACGGCTGGAACGGCCTGTCGCATCCGATGACCCGGAAGGAAAACGGCGTCTTCGAGATCGAGCTTGACGGCGAGGAAGCCATCAAAAACGGACAGAAATTCAAGGTGCTTGTCACGAAGGACGGACATACGGAAGAGCATATTCCGACCTACGCGACCTATGTGGTGCAGGATCCCGTGACCTATATCTGGTCGGCGGAGGCCTTTCTTCCGGAAAAGCCCTTTGAATGGCATGACGCAAACTTCCATCCGGACAATCCGCCAGTCATCTATGAGTGCCACATCGGCATGGCGACGGAGGAGTACCGGATCGGAACCTACCGGGAATTTGAGGAAAACGTACTTCCGCGGATCGTGGATGACGGATACAATACCATCCAGGTCATGGCCATTATGGAGCATCCTTATTATGCTTCCTTCGGCTATCAGGTGGCCAATTTCTTCGCGGCTTCGTCGCGCTTCGGCACGCCGACGGATCTGAAGCATCTGATCGATACGGCGCATGCGAAGGGCATCCGGGTGCTTCTCGACGTCGTTCACTCCCACGCCTGCGCAAACGTGCGCGAGGGACTGAATCACTTCGACGGAACCGATTACCAGTTCTTCCATGAAGGCGCGGAGGGCAACCATCCGGCCTGGGGCACGAAGCTTTTCGACTACGGCAAGAATGAAGTCCTGCACTTCCTCCTGTCCAACCTGAAATTCTGGATGGAGGAGTACCACTTCGACGGATTCCGCTTCGACGGCGTGACTTCGATGCTGTATCATGATCACGGCCTCGGCGAGAGCTTTGACAATTACGACAAGTATTTCTCGATGAATACCGATACGGAGGCTGTCACCTATCTGATGCTGGCGAACTACCTGGTGCATTCGCTGAAACAGGAGGCGATGACGATCGCGGAGGACATGTCCGGCATGCCCGGCATGTGTCTGCCGATCAAAGAAGGAGGCATCGGCTTTGACTACCGCCTCAGCATGGGCGTTCCGGACCTGTGGATCAAGCTCCTGAAGGAGAGTCGGGACGAAGACTGGTCCCTGTGGCAGATCTGGTATGAGCTCACGAGCCACCGCTCGCACGAGAAGGTTATCGGCTACTGCGAATCGCACGACCAGGCGCTGGTCGGCGACAAGACGATCATGTTCTGGCTCTGCGATCAGGAAATGTACTGGTCGATGGGACGCGTCTGCAAGAACAACCTGATCATCGACCGGGGCATGGCGCTGCACAAGATCATCCGCTTACTCACCTATTCGCTGGCGGGCTCCGGCTACCTGAACTTCATGGGCAACGAGTTCGGCCATCCTGAATGGATCGACTTCCCGAGAGAAGGCAACGGCTGGTCCTACCATTACTGCCGCAGGCAGTGGTCGCTTGCGGACCGTAGGGATCTTCGCTATTCCTACCTCGGCGACTTTGACAAGGCGATGCTGAAGCTCGGAAAGGAAGACGATCTCCTCGGCCATCACGCTCACAATCCCTACGTGCATGAGGGCGACAAGGTCCTGCTGTACGAGAAGATGGGGGACGTTTTCGCGTTCAACCTGAATCCGACGCAGTCCTTCACGGGATACTTCGTGCCGACGCCCGAGGAAGGCAGCTACGAGGTGGCGCTCTGTACCGACGACAAGGAGTTCGGCGGATACGGACGGATTGACCATTCGGTCGTCTACCACGCGGAGCGGCTGTCCGGAGACGACGACCGGAGCGGATTCCTGGCATACCTTCCGAGCCGTTGCGGCATTGTCTACCGCAAGGTCGAAAAGTAAGGGAAGCGCCTGGAGGAAGCGGCGTTTTCCCGTTCACATCACATTAAACCGTGCCGGCCCGGAAAAAATGAACCGGAACCAGGAAAGAGAAGCAGGAACCGCTGTCCCGCTTCTCTTTCCTGTGAGAAGAGAGAAGTGTAAGAAATGTATCATTTACTGGCTTTATCCATTGCAATTCTGGCGGGCCTCATGATGACCCGCGTATTCAAACCCCTGCGCCTTCCGGCCGTGACCTCGTATCTGGTCGCCGGCGTACTCATCGGACCCTATGTCCTCGGACGGCTGCACATCAGCGGCCTCGGCTTTACCTCTCAGGAATCCGTGCAGGCGCTTTCCCTGATCTCGGAAGTCGCTCTCGCGTTCATCGCCTTCTCGATCGGCTCGGAGTTCCGGCTGTCGGACCTGAAGAAGACCGGAAAGCAGGCCTTTATCATCGGTATTTTTCAGGCGCTTGCGGCGACCGCGGTCGTTGTGGCGGCGCTGTTTGTGATTCATCTTGCGGTCCCGGAGAAGCTGACGCTTGCGCAGTGCCTGACGCTCGGCGCCATCGCGGCGGCGACCGCTCCGGCGGCGACCCTGATGGTGGTCCGCGAGTACAAGGCGAAGGGTGAAACGACAAGCCTGCTGCTCCCGATCGTCGCTCTCGATGACGCGGTCGGTCTGATTGTCTTTGCCGTGCTCTTCGGTATCAGCAAGACGATCGTGGAGGGCAATGTGGACCTCGTCTCGATCATCCTGAATCCGCTGATCGAGATTGTGATGTCCCTCCTTCTCGGCGCGCTCATGGGCTGGGTCCTGACGCAGCTCGAGAAGCTCTTCAATTCGCACACCAACCGTCTGAATATGACGATTGCGCTCGTCTTCCTGACGGCGGCGCTGTCGATGATTGAATTCAATCTCGGGCCGGTGAAGATCGGTTTCTCCTCGCTTCTGACCTGTATGATGCTCGGAACGGTCTTCTGCAATATCTGTCCGCTGTCGGAGGATATCATGAAAGCGAGCGAAAAGTGGACTTCGCCGCTTCTCGCGCTGTTCTTTGTCGTGAGCGGCGCGCAGCTCGAGCTTTCGGTGTTCACGGATATCGTGATCGTCGGAATCGGCGTCGTCTACATCCTGACGCGCTGTGTCGGCAAGTATTACGGCGCCCGGATCAGCTCGAAGCTGACGCACTGCTCGAAGACCGTACAGAAGTACCTCGGCATCACGCTGTTCCCGCAGGCCGGCGTCGCGCTCGGCATGTGCACCATGGCGATGGAACTGGGGGAGCAGGGCAATCTGATCCGCAATATCACACTGTTTGCGATTCTGGTATATGAACTTGTAGGTCCGCTTCTCACGAGAGAGGCGCTGACGAAGGCCGGCGATATCGTCGCGAAATCTCCGGAGGTGGAGAACCGGCGGAAGAACCGTCTGGAGGAAGTGCTGGCGTCAAGAGGGCGGAAGCAGCAGTAACAGGGAGGATGCGGCATGGAAGAAAGGACATCAGGCTTTGTACAGATCCTCCGGGAAATCTGCAGAGAGGAAGAAATCCGGCTGCAGAGCTTTTCGGACAACTGGGCCCACCGCCTGGAAAAGGACGGACAGACGGGCTTTATCGTCGGCTACAGCTTCGGGCTGAACAGCGCCTCCGTTCAGGAAATCTGCCGGGACAAGGCGCTGACCTCGATGTTCCTCGCGGAAAAATCCGTGCCCGCGGCCGAGCACCGCTTTCTGCCGCTTCCCTTAAGCCTTACGGATGAAGAAATGAACGCCTACCTTGAGCTTTGCCGGACGCTTCTCAAGAAAGACGGAAAGCTCGTTCTGAAGGACAATTACGGCACCGGCGGAAACCGCGTCTACAAGATCGAATCCCTGCGCGAGGCGGAAGAAACGCTTCGGAAAATTCAGGGCTTTTCCTACGCGGCGGCGCTCTCGCCGTACTATCCGATTGACGCGGAGTACCGCGTGGTCATGCTCGACAAAAAGGCGGAGCTCGTGATCCGGAAGGAGAGAGCGTACAGGATCGAGAACGGAAAGAAGGTTTTCACGGAGTGGCGCCACAACCTCGGACAGGGGGCGACGGGCGTCATGGAGACGGATGAGCGCAGGATTTCGGAGCTTTCGGCGCTCGCGCATTCGGCGCTTCAGGCGGTCCCCGCCCGCTTTGCCTCCGTCGACATCATCCGGGTCGGGGAGGAGCTCAGGGTGCTTGAAATCAACGGCGGCGTTATGCTGGAGCATTTTGCTTCCCAGAATGCTTTGTGCAGGGCCGAGGCGAAACGCGTTTACCGCGGCGCCGTTCTGAAAATGCTTGCGAAGGCGGAATAGATACGGTATAATCAACGAAAGCTTAGCAAACGGAGGAGATATTTCCATGATCGATTTTGAAGAGGAATTAAAGAAATTCAAGCCGAGTCTTGAAATTGACGATACGGAAAAAGCGATTCTGTCCGACGACGACAAGGACATGGTCGATCTGATGGTGGAACTGATGGCAGAGTACCGCGACCGTTAAGCCGGAGGAAATATGAACTGTTACAGATGCAATGCGGTGCTCGATCTGAACAAGAATCTGTGCACCAAATGCGGCGCGGATATCCGGTCTTTCAAAAAGATCGTATATGCGAGCAACCGTTATTACAATGAAGGCCTGATGAAGGCGCAGGTGCGGGATCTTTCCGGCGCCAGGGAAGCGCTGCGTCAGAGTCTTCATCTTTACAAGAGAAATATTCAGGCCAGGAACCTTCTCGGCCTCGTGCTGAACGCGATGGGCGAGTCGGCGGAAGGCCTGAAGGAGTGGGTCATCAGCAAGAATATGACGACGGGCCCCAATATCGCGGACCGCTTCATCAATAATATGCGCCGCAATATGAAGGAGCTGGATTCCGAGGTGCACGGCATCAAGAAGTACAACCAGGCCCTGCAGTACGCGAAAAACGGCGCGAAGGACCTGGCGACGATCCAGCTGAAAAAGGTGGTTTCCGTCCACTCCAACATGGTGAAGGCCTATGAGCTTCTGGCGCTTCTCTATATTGACGACGGGAAGTACGACCAGGCGAGAAAGGTGCTTCAGAAGTGCCTGGAGGTGGACCGCGGAAATGTTTCCGCCCTGTACTACCTGAAGGAGCTCTCGAGCATGTCGGAGCGCGGCGCGAGGAACGTCGGCACCGTCGGCGAGGACGACCGCGAGCAGCTGATCATTCCGGTGCGTTTCCGGGACTTCGGCTCCTACCTTGCCAACGCCTTCTATGTGCTTCTCGGCGCGGCGATCGGAATCGCGATCGCCTGGTTCGTCATCGTCCCCGGAAAAATCCGGCAGGAGAACGGCGACATCGACGCGATGCAGCTTTCCTACGAAGCGCGGATTTCCGAGCTGCAGGGCACGATCAGCGCCATGGAGGCGGCCAGCGAAAACGCGTCCGTCGAGCAGTCCGAGTCGGAATCAGAGTCGGAGTCGGAGTCCGTCTCCGAGTCGGAATCGGAGTCGGAGTCGGAATCCGAGGCGGAGAAGCCCTTCGCCGTGATTGAAGCCGAGGAGCTTGAGGAGCAGTGGGCGGCGAACCAGAGCCTGATCACCCAGGCGCAGCGCATGGTGGAGGACGCGGAGCTCGATTACAGCCGCTTCTACCGGACGATCCTCGCGATCAACCCCTCGATCGTTTCCTCCGGAAACCAGCCGGTTTACCGGGAGCTTATCAAGATGCTGACGGATTACGGATGGTTCCAGCGCCTCATGACCTACGCAGGTGAATTCTATCAGGCCGGAGACTTTGAAAAAGCGGCCGCCGCGTATGACACGGCATACCTCGTGCGTCCGGACACGGCGGAAGCGCTGTACCTGTCCGCGCTTTCCTATGAGGAAACCGACGAGACGGAAGAAGCCGTACACCGGCTCTGGTGTCTTCTGAACCTCTTCCCGCAGTTCGAGCAGCTTGAGGACGCGAGGACGCGGTACCTCTCGCTTTCGGGCGAAGAGGAGGTACCGGCTCTTCCTGAGAATGCGGATCCGGAAGTCCTCCTTCATGTAAAGACCGAAGAGGAGTACATCGCCGAAATGGAGGGCCGGGAGCCGACGGAGGCTTCCGAAACGCCGGAGGAGAGCGCGGAGACGCCGGCTGAAAGCGAGGCTTCTGAGAGCGCGGCGCCCGCAGAGAGCGAAGGCGAACCTTCCCCCGAAGCACCGGCATCCGAAACGCCGGCATCTGAGACGGCTCCTTCGGAAAGCGTACAGGAAACACCTGCCCAGGAGACGGCTCCTGCGGAAAGCGTAGAAGAAACGCCCGCCCCGGAGCAGCCCTCGTAAGGAGAACGCTTCATCTTAAGATGAGAATTCCCCGCAAATGCAGGGGAAACTGTAAAATCTCCTTGACTCCGCACGCTTCCTGTGGTATATTATTTTGGCGTCTGTGTGAAAAGACGTGTGAATATGCCTGTTCACATTAAATGATGGAGGTGGATCAAATGCGTGTCAGAATTACATTGGAATGTACTGAATGCCATCAGCGCAATTACAATCTGACGAAGGAAAAGAAAAACCATCCCGAGCGGATGGAAACCAAGAAGTACTGCAGATTCTGTCAGAGACATACCTTGCACAAGGAAACAAAGTAAGAGGTGAAATATGGCTGATAAGAGCGCACAGAAGAAGTCTTTTTTCGATAAGATCAAGGGTTTCTTCAAGGGCCTGAAAGCGGAGATCAGAAAAATCCAGTGGCCGACTGCCGAAACTACATTCAAGCAGACTCTGGTTGTCGTGATCGTATCCGCCATTCTGTGCGGCTTTATTCGTTTGGTAGATGTGCTTTCACAGCTGCTCGTCGGCACTGTAAGCAGTATTTTCTGAACGAGGTGAGTCATGGAAGAGGCCAGATGGTATGTTGCTCATACGTATTCCGGATATGAGAACAAAGTCAAAGCGGACATTGAGAAAACAATCGTGAACCGCGGTCTGCAGGAGCAGATTCTGGAAGTCACCGTCCCGGTCGAGGAAGTCGTCGAAGTCAAGAACGGCGTCAGAAAGACCACCGAGCACAAGCTGTATCCGTGCTATGTTTTCATTCATATGATTTACAATGATGAAACCTGGTATGTGATCCGGAACACGCGCGGCGTGACCGGTTTTGTCGGTCCGGGATCCAAGCCGGTTCCCCTGACCGAGGAGGAAATGCTCGGGATCGGTATCGGCGAGAAGAAGAATATCGTGGTGGATTACGAGGTCGGCGATGAAGTCGTCGCGATCAGCGGCGCATGGCGGGATACCGTCGGTACGATTCACGCAATCAACCAGCAGAGACAGACCGTTACGATCATGGTGGACATGTTCGGCCGCGAGACCCCGGTAGAGCTTGGGTTTACGGAAGTAAAAAAGAAGTAACACCGGTTCCGCGTAGAATCACGCGTTCCGGCAGTGGGAGGGACATCCCGTTAGTTACCACATTTTAGGAGGTGCCAAAATGGCAAAGAAAATTGACGGATTTATTAAGTTGCAGATTCCGGCGGGCAAGGCGACGCCGGCTCCGCCTGTAGGACCGGCACTCGGTCAGAAGGGCGTTAATATTGTCCAGTTTACAAAGGAATTTAACGCGAAGACAGCCGATAAGGGCGATACCATCATCCCCGTTATCATCACTGTCTATGCTGACAAGAGCTTCAGCTTCGTCCTGAAGACTCCCCCGGCGGCCGTTATGATCAAGAAGGCCTGCAAGATCCAGTCCGGTTCCGGCGAACCCAACAAGAAAAAGGTTGCCGTTCTGTCCAAGGCGGATCTGAAGATGATTGCCGAGACGAAGATGCCCGACCTGAACGCGGCGAGCCTTGAGGCTGCCATGAGCATGATCGCCGGCACCGCTCGTTCGATGGGCGTCA
>CAMPAR010000061.1 GCA_946632055.1 uncultured Lachnospiraceae bacterium | reverse complement strand
GACAACAAGTCCCTCGGCCAGTTCCGTCTGGACGGTATCCCGCCGGCACGCCGCGGCGTTCCGCAGATCGAAGTTACCTTCGATATCGATGCCAACGGTATCGTCAATGTATCCGCAAAGGATCTCGGCACCGGCAAGGAGCAGCACATCACGATTACCGCAGGTTCCAACATGTCAGAGGACGACATCAACAAGGCCGTCCGTGAGGCACAGGAATTTGAAGCGGCCGACAAGGCGCGCAAGGAAGGCATCGACGCAAGAAACGATGCGGACAGCCTCGTATTCCAGACCCGTCAGGCCATGAACGAAGTCGGCGACAAGCTGGATCCGACCCTGAAATCTCAGGTGGAGACGGACCTCAAGGCACTGGAAGACGCAGTGAACGCCTGCACGCCGGACAATGTCACCCCGCAGCAGACCGAGGAACTGAAGGCGAAGAGAGAGACGCTGATGAACTCAGCGAACCAGCTCTTCACCAAGATGTACGAGGCGCAGCAGCAGGCTCAGGGCGGACAGCAGGGCGGCTTCACCGGCGGCCAGGACTTCGGCTCGCAGGGTGGCTTTAACGGCGGCTTCGGCGGTCAGAACCAGGGCTCCGCACCCGGCGGCGACGATGTCGTAGACGGCGATTACAAGGAAGTTTAATTCTCTGTCACTCTGAATCCCATAATTGATTGTAAAGGAGAGGTATGGCAGAAAAAAGAGATTATTATGAGGTGCTCGGCGTCGGAAAGAACGCCGATGACGCTGAAATCAAGAAAGCCTACCGGACTCTGGCAAAAAAGTATCATCCGGATGCCAATCCGGGCGATAAGGACGCGGAAGCCAAATTCAAGGAGGCTTCCGAGGCCTATGCGGTATTAAGCGATCCGGACAAGCGCCGGCAGTATGACCAGTTCGGTCACGCGGCCTTTGACGGCAGCGCCGGCGGAAATCCCTTCAGCGGATTTGACTTCTCGGGCGCCGGGATGGGCGATATCTTCGGAGATATCTTCGGCGATATTTTCGGCGGCGGCTTCGGCGGCGGCGGGTTCTCCCGGGCTTCCCAGTCGGGCGGCGCGCAACGCGGCGGCAATGTCCGCACGAGCGTACGCATCACCTTCGATGAGATGGTGAACGGCTGCAACAAGACGATTTCGCTGAACCTGAAGGAAGAGTGCCCGACCTGCAAGGGCTCCGGCGCGAAACCCGGCACCGCGAAGGAAATGTGCGCGAAGTGCAAGGGCTCCGGTCAGGTGGCTTATACCCAGCAGTCCATTTTCGGGACGGTGCGCTCCGTGCGCGCCTGCCCGGACTGCGGCGGCTCCGGCCAGATCATCAAGGAAAAGTGTCCGGACTGCCGCGGCACCGGCTATAGGACGGTTCGGAAGAATCTGGACATCTCGATTCCCGCCGGCATCGAAACCGGTCAGAGCATCCGGATTTCCGGAAAAGGCGAACCGGGCATCAACGGCGGCGAACGCGGAGACCTGCTGGTCGAAGTGATTGTCAGCGACAGCAGCCGTTTCACGAGGGACGGCATGGATGTTTACACCGAGGAAAAAATCAGTTTCGCTACGGCAGCGCTCGGCGGCACGATCCGTGTCCAGACCGTGGACGGCCAGATCGAATACGACGTCAAGCCCGGCACGCAGCCCGGTACGCGGGTGCGGCTTCGGGGCAAGGGCATCCCGAGCATCCGGAACAGGAATACGCGCGGCGATCACTATATGATCCTCAACATCGCCGTGCCGACTTCCATGAACGGCAAACAGAAGGAAGCGCTGCAGGCCTACGCGGAAGCCATGGGTGAGACCGGTCCGAACGGATCGAAGAAGAAAGGGCTGTTCCGCTGATGGGACGCATGGTACTGATCGGCGGCGGAGCCTATGAGGAGCTGGATGCGATCGCGGCTGAAATCGTCCGTCTGAGCGCGAAAAAGCTACCTAATATCCTGTTTATCGGCACAGCCCTGCAGGATTCCACGAATCCACTGACGAGCTGTAAAAAGACCTTTAAACGCGTCTGTCCGGGCGTGATCGTGAAGAAGCTTTCCCTGATCCGCAGCAGCTATACCGACGAGGAAATCGATTCTCTGCTTTCCTGGGCCGACATCATCTTTATCGGCGGCGGAAATACCGTTTACATGCTGGAAGAGTGGAAGAAGCGCGGCCTGCAGGAGAAGCTCCTCAGGATCTGGCGCGAAGACCTGGCGGTGCTCTCGGGGCTTTCCGCGGGGGCGGTCTGCTGGTTTACGGAAGCCTATACCGACAGCGATTCCTTCCTCGGAGAGGAGAGCTGGGACTACCGGATGATGAAGCCGGGACTCGATGCGCTCGACTTCTGCATCTGCCCGCATTACAACGTGCCCGGCCGCGAAAAATTCGATGAAGCGATCCGGGAAACCGGAAAAACCGGAATCGCGCTCGAGGACTGTACGGCTCTTATTGACAATCAGGGCGAAATCAGTTACATTAAGAGTCGGGAAGAAGCGCACGCGTGGAATCTGATCCCCGAGGGCGGCGAATATCGGAAGGTGATGACGGTATAAGACGGGCGGAGAGGATGATCCGGATTCCGGGATGCGCTGAGACTGAATGAACGACAAATGCTTAAGATCAGACTACTGGAGGAAACAATGGCAGAAATCAAGATTACTACAGCCAACTTTGAAGAAGAAGTCCTGAAGTCCGAGCTTCCGGTTCTGGTGGATTTCTGGGCAACCTGGTGCGGCCCCTGCCGCATGGTCGGCCCGATCGTTTCTGAGATTGCGGAAGAGTACGACGGAAAGATCAAGGTCGGCAAGGTCAATGTCGATGAGGAAATGACCCTCGCAACCAAGTACGGCATTACCGGCATCCCGACGCTTCTTGTCTTTAAAAACGGCGAAGTGGCAAACAGCCAGATCGGCTATGCGCCGAAGGAAGATCTCGTCAAGCTCTTTGAGTAAGCCTTCCCCTTGAGGGGGAGGTGTCAGCCGCAGGCTGACGGATGAGGTGTACGAAAAAGGAGGAATGTAACATGGCAAAGTACGTATGTGACGTCTGCGGATGGGAATATGATGAAGAAGCCGGCGCGCCCGATTACGGCATCGAACCCGGCACCAAGTGGGAAGATCTTCCGGAAGACTTCGTCTGCCCCTTATGCGGAGTAGACAAGGACAGCTTCTCTGAGGCTTAAGCACCGGGAAGAGACTCCGCCTTCACAATTGAATAGCTTTTACAGAAAAGGCTGAGGCGCTCCGGGAGTATCCCGGGGCGCCTCAGCCGGTTTATGGAGTCGCGAATTGTTACAAAAATGTTTCATGCGATTGACTGGAAAGGAAAATGGTGGTATATTATTAAAATCTATAAGGTGATGATGAGAGGTGTTCTCGTTGAGTAATAAACAGAAATTAATTTCCGGTTCAAGGCGTCTTACAGCGCTCGCCCTTGCGGCAGTGCTGCTGTTCGGATGCCTTTTTGCGGCGGTACCGGCGGAAGCGAAGGATAAAAGTGATTATTCTTCCTCGTACTCGGCGGTGGCTTCGAGTTCGACGGATATTCATAAGATCTTCCCGAGGTCCTACTGGAGCGGCCTGGACGCGCTGTTGAAGGCTCATCCGAACTGGCGCTTCCAGGCCTTTTATACCGGCCTTGATTGGAATGAATGCTTTGACGGCTCCTACTGGTCCGGAGAGTCTGAAATGTACTACAGCCGCAACCTCCTCGAGGGTCATCCGCCGACCGTGGATGACAATGGCAAAATTACTTATAATAATGACCTTTTCCGTCATCCGTCCTCGTGGTATGAAACGGATGAACTGGAAAGCTATAACTTCAGCACCAACAAAAGAGAAGCCCATGCAACCTTCAACTGGGCTTCCAATTCATGGGTCGTGCTCTCTGCGCCGAACTGGATTCAGGCCTCGGAGGATGCGATCCGCTATTGCATGGATCCGAGAAATTTCTTCTCTGACGAGATGATTTTCCAGTTTGAAGACATGCTGATCGGGAAGAACACCTACCATCCGTCGGTGGCGGACGTGGAAGCGATCTTCAACAATGTGGAGGACGGAGACGGCATCCCGGGGAACTTCTGGACCAGGAGCGCCGAAGAAACCAGCATCGTCTCGGAACTCGCCGGCAGCAAGGGCAAAAAGATGACCTATGCCGAAGCGATTTACGCGATTGGAGAAGAAATCGGCGTGAGTCCCGTCTTCATTGCAAGCCGTATTGTGCAGGAGCAGGGACTCGGCACGAGCCCGCTGATTTCCGGCAAGAAATCCTTCACCGTTATCAAGACGATGACAAAGGAAGAGGCGGAAAAGCTGAAGAAGGAAGAAGAGGAGAAAAAGAAGAAGGAAGAGGGCGAAACTTCGAAGGAGACGGAGAAGGAAAGCGCTACGGAAAAAGGATCCTCCGGGGAAACCGAGAGTACCGAGCCGGAATATGTAGACGTGGAAGTCACGATTCCCGGCGGCTATTACAACTATTTCAACATCGAAGCGACCGACGGCGGAAAAGAGGATTACGAGCTCATTTACACCAACGGCCTGAGAGAAGCTTATAACGCTCCTGCCAAGTATTACGGCCCGTGGAACACGCGCTTCCGCGCGCTCATCGGCGGCGCGCTGAAAACAAAGGAAATGTATTTCACGGAGAGGGCGAGCGCAGCGGACCCCGCGAAGCTCAGCGCCCTTCGGCAGAGCACCGTGTATTTCCAGAAATTCTGTGTGGATTCCACCTCGCAGCGCTGCATGTGGGGACAGTACATGGGATCGCTGACGACGCCTCAGCTCGAATCCCAGAAGGCCTATAAGAGCTACACCAAGAACGGAAAGGTGAATTCAACCCACCTCTTCATTATTCCGGTTTATGAGAACATGCCGGGAAGCCCCGCGGCCAGGCCGACGAAGGACGGAAATCCGAACTACAAGATCGGTTCCATCTATGTTTCCTATAAGGAAATGTCGAAGGATAAGAAGACCTCGAGCGATACGAAGGCGGCCTCCATCGAGAAATTCGGGGCGGATACCTTTGAGTACGAATGGGAAGTCGACTATGAAGACTATGAGGTGACGCTGTACATTTCTCCCTATGCCAAGGACACTTCCAAAATTCTGGTGAACGGAAAGCAGATCTGGCCGGCGGAGGACGAGAAGGTTACTTCAATCAAGTATTCGACAGCGCTTCAGATCGGCGAGAACAAGTTCGATGTCAAGTGTATCGCCGAAAACGGGGACAGCAAGGTCTACAGTGTGGTGATCCGCAGAAACGGCGAGATTGTCTACGGTGATATCAACAGCGACGGTAAATTCAATTCGCTCGATCTTGCATATATGACAAGTCACCTGCTCGGGAAGAATAAGCTTACGGGCTCAGCCCTGGAAGCCGCCGATATTTCCGGCGACGGTAAAGTGAATTCGCTGGATCTCGCGTACCTGACGTCTTACCTTCTTGGGAAGATCAAGAAGATGCCGCGGTAAAGGAATCGGATATGAAGAAAAAACTGATTATAACAGCTTTAATATGTTTACTGATCGCTGTCGGACTTTTCACCGGGAAGGACGCGCACGCCATCGGAGCGAGCGCCGGCATCCAGCCGCCCGGACAGATGGATGAAGGCGGGCAGTACCAGGTTCCGTTCTCCGTCACGACGGATAAGGCCATGACAGCAAACATCAATATTTCCGTTTCAGGCGGCGGACAGCTGGCCGGCGTGTCGGCAAGTCCCGGCTCCGTCAACGGCGGTGCGATCGTCGTTGCCGGCGTGGATGGAATCACCACGGTCAGCGGCACGATTACGGTCAATGTCGTGAGCGGCGATCCGGTCGTGATTTCCATCGGCGGAGATGTGACTTCACTGGATGATTTCAGTACCGCAGGCATCAGCGGCGGCGGTTCCATTCCGGTCCGCTCCAAAGCCCAGATCGAATCCGAAGCCGAAGCCGCGCGTCAGTCCAGTGTGGCGGCGAGTGAGGCCGCCAGCAGGGCCGCGGCGGAATCCATCGCCGAGGCGGAGCGTCAGGCCAGCATCGCAGCGAGCAACGCTGCCGAAGAATCCAAGCGGCAGGCGAGTCTTGACGAAGCGACTCGCGAAGAAGCGGAGCGGCAGGCCAGCATCGATGCGTCGATAGCGGAGGAGCAGAGTAAAATTGCCGAATCCCGCGCGGAAGAGGAGTCCATTGAAAATTCCAGAGTCGCCGAGAGCGTCTCGATAGAGGAATCCGAACGTCTCGAATCGCTGTCGATCGAAGAGTCGGTCAGCATGTCGGAGGAGAAGGAGTCGATCGAGGAGGCGGAGGAGTCGAAGAGCATTGCGGAGTCGATCAGCGAGTCGGAGTCCGAAGTGAACCGCACGAAGGCATTTGAAGTCGGTGAAGACTATTTTGTTCCGTGGAACTATCTCGGTGAAAACGGCCGTTTCCTGTTTGCGGTGGCGGATACCAATATCGAGCCACCGGAAGGCTATTCCTTCGTGGATCTTCGGATCAACCGGCAGTATGTGTGGGCGGCGAAGAACGCTTCGAGCGCCGCGCATACCTTCCTGGTGTACGGCAGATACAGTGAGGACGAAGAAGCCGCGTTTTATTACTACGATATCGATACCGGGGAACTGTTCCCCTATGACAACCTGAATTCCGACACGGATAACCGTCCCGTGCGCGTGGAAACGGAAGCCTCGGCGGAAGAGCCGGAGGGCTCCGATGAAAACGGAGAGGCACAGTCCGGAAGGTTTTCCGGCAAAGCGGCAGCGCTTTTTGCCGCCATCGGCGCGGTTGTCGGCGCGGCGCTCGTCGGACTGATTCTTCTCATCCTGAAGCTTGTGCGCGACCGGAAGGATCACGACGTGGAGGAGGCGGCCGTACCCTCGCAGGATAAAGGAATGTTCCCCTACAAGGATGCGGATGAGCTGGAGGAAATTCCGCTTGAGGAAGCGGATGACTCGAACCCGGACGAGACGATGAAGATTCTCTTCGGCGACGGGCCCGAGGATGAACTTCCGGTAAGGGAAGAGGACGCCGACGGCGATCTTGCGGTGACGGAGACCGATGCGGAGGGCGAAGAAACGGAACGCCTCGCGGAAATCGACGATGCGGAGGATCTGCCGGAAGAGGAAGTCGAAGTCGCAGCGGAAGAAGCGCCGGAGCGAGCCGGGAAGATTTCAGAGGAAAAGGATCCGGAAAGCGATATCGGAACGCTTCGGATGGACGGATCGGAAGAAGGCCTTGAGACCCGGGAAACGGATGTCGTCGAGGAGGAGCTTCAGACGACGGAAACGGACGTCGTGGAGGAAGAGCTGCAGACCGTAGAAACGGAGATTGTGGAGGAAGCACCCAAAACTGCAGAAGCGGAAGCTCCGGAAGAAACCTCTGTCCCGGCGGAGCCGACTGCTCCGGAAGCAGCGCCCGTAGAAACGGAGACGATTCTCCCGGAGGATGCGCCGATTGCGGCGGAAGCGGAAAAGCCTAAGGAAGAGATTTTCGAAGAGGCTTCGAGCTTCCTGAAGGATGATGTGGCGATTATTTCCGAAGATGAGGGCGTTCTCGACTCGGTGTTCACGGACACCGGGAAGGAAAATCCAGGAAACAATCAATGACACATGAGAATCCGCGGCTTCAGCCCGGGATCTCAGAAAAGAAAAATATCTCTTTACATTTCACGGGTTTCATGATATAGTATCGAGGTGTGCGCCGGATACTGAGTCTTCTGGACTTTCCGACCGATCGCCCGGTCTCCGGTAAGAATATTCAAGGAGGAAATCAGAATGATTTCAAAGGAAAAGAAAGCTGAAATTATCAAAGAGTACGGTTTAAAGGAAGGCGACACCGGTTCGCCCGAAGTACAGGTTGCGATCCTGTCCGCAAGAATTGCGGAGCTCACCGAGCACCTCAAGGTCAATAAGAAGGACAACCACTCCAGACGCGGACTGTTCATGATGGTCGGTCAGAGAAGAGGAATGCTGGAATACCTGAAGAAGAAAGACATCAACCGTTATCGTGCACTGATTGAAAAATTAGGCTTAAGAAAGTAATTCATTTGAGGGACGACTTTTCGGCCGTCCCTCTAACCATATGAAAAGACCTTGCGGCCGCCTCGGTCTGAAGGCTTTTCATAGTGAACTAAAGACGGACACCATCGTGTCAGAAGAAAAAGAAGGAGAAAAAATGAGTAACTACAAATCCTATTCCATGGATCTGGCCGGAAGAACCTTAACGGTTGACATCGGCCGCGTAGCCGCTCAGGCGAACGGCGCCGCGTTCATGCACTACGGCGACACCACCGTTCTCTGTACGGCAACCGCATCGAAGGAGCCCCGGGAGGGCATTGATTTCTTCCCGCTTTCGATCGAGTACGAAGAAAAAATGTATGCAGTCGGCAAGATCCCCGGCGGCTTCAACAAGCGCGAAGGCAAGGCTTCGGAGCATGCGGTCCTGACGAGCCGCGTGATCGACCGTCCGATGCGTCCGCTGTTCCCGAAGGACTACCGGAACGACGTGACGATTGACTGCCTCGTGATGTCGGTAGAGCCGGACTGCGGTCCGGAAGTTACGGCCATGCTCGGCGCTTCCATCGCGGTTTCGATTTCGGACATTCCATTCGACGGACCGATTGCCGCCACCCAGATGGGTCTGATTGACGGCGAACTCATTGTCAACCCCACGAGCGCACAGCGCAAGGTTTCCGATCTCGCGCTGACCGTCGCTTCCACCCGGGAAAAGGTCATCATGATCGAAGCCGGCGCGAAGGAAGTGCCGGAAGACAAAATGCTCGAAGCCATCTTCAAGGCGCACGAGGTCAACGGCGAAATCATCCGCTTCATCGATACGATCGTGGCGGAATGCGGCAAGGAAAAGCACAGCTATCAGCAGCATGTGATTCCGGAAGATCTCTGGAACGACATGGTCGAAGTGTTCCCCGCCGATGTCATGGAAGGCGCGGTTTTCGCCGATGAAAAGCAGATCCGCGACAACAACATCTTCGCAATGAAGGAACAGCTTCGCGAGCGGTACACGGGCGTTCATGACGAATGGCTCCCGCTCCTGGACGAAGCGCTGTACAACTATCAGAAGAAGACCGTCCGCAAGATGATCCTGAAGGATCACAAACGTCCGGACGGTAGAGAATTGACTCAGATCCGCCCGCTCGCGGCCGAGGTCGATATCATTCCGCGCGTCCACGGCTCCGCGATGTTCACGAGAGGCCAGACGCAGATCTGCGACGTCTGCACGCTCGCTCCGATCAGCGAATCCCAGCGTCTCGACGGTCTGGATGAAAACGAGACCGGCAAGCGCTACATGCATCACTACAATTTCCCGTCCTATTCGGTCGGTGAAACCAAGGTCTCCAGAGGACCGGGACGCCGTGAAATCGGTCACGGCGCACTCGCAGAGCGCGCGCTTCTGCCCGTGCTTCCCTCGGAAGAGGAATTCCCGTACGCGATCCGCTGCGTCTCTGAAACCTTCGAATCCAACGGCTCCACCTCGATGGCCTCGACCTGCGCTAGCTGCATGTCTCTGATGGCAGCCGGCGTCCCGATCAAGACGATGGTCGGCGGCATTTCCTGCGGTCTTGTGACCGGGGACACCGATGACGACTATGTGCTTCTGACGGATATCCAGGGCCTGGAGGACTTCTTCGGCGATATGGACTTCAAGGTGACCGGTACCCACAAGGGTATTACCGCGATCCAGATGGATATCAAGATCCACGGCCTGACCCCGGAAATCATCAAGGGCGCCATCGCTCGCTGCCGTGAGGCCCGCGTCTACATCATGGACGAAGTGATGTCGAAGGCGATTGCAGAGCCGCGTCCGGAGCTTTCGAAATACGCGCCGAAGATCATTACGATCCAGATTGATCCGCAGAAGATCGGCGACGTGGTTGGCAAGCAGGGTAAGGTCATCAACCGTATCATTGACGAGTGCGGCGTGAAGATTGATATCTCTGAGGACGGCACGGTTGCGATCTGCGGCACGGATCCCGAGATGATGGAAAAGGCGAAGAAGACCATCGAAATCATCGTGACGGAATTCGAAGAAGGCCAGAAGCTGACCGGTAAGGTGGTTTCGATCCGCGAGTTCGGCGCGTTCCTGGAGTTTGCGCCCGGCAAGGAAGGCATGGTCCACATCTCCAAGATCGCGAAAGAGCGCATCAACCGCGTCGAAGACGTGCTGACGCTCGGCGATGTCGTGGACGTTGTCTGCCTCGGCAAGGACAAGATGGGACGCTTCAGCTTCTCCATCAAGGACGCCAACAAGCCTTATGTTCCGCAGGCGGAGCGTGAGGAAAAGGGCGAGCGCCGCGACAGAAACGACCGCAGAGGCCGCGGCAATAACGGCGGTTATCATGACGGCAACCGCGGCGGCTATCAGGATTACAGCAAGGATCCGGATTATACGGAAGAATAATACGCCCATCAGGCGGCACTTCGGGCTGATGGAGCTTCGAAGATGAATCAGCTGCCGCGTACCGTTCTCTATCAGCGGTGCGCGGCGGCTCTTTTGATATCAGGGTCATAAGCCTTCTTCTGCGACAGGCTTGCCTGTCTGCAGGAAAGAAGTTTAATGAAAGTCGGGGAGGTGAAGCGCAGCGTGCGGCTGGATAAACTGCTTTCTGACCAGGGAATCGGAACGAGAAGCGAAGTGAAGGAACTGATCCGTAAAGGGCGGGTGAAGGTAAACGGCGAAACCGTGCGGCGGCCGGAGCTGTCCGTCACGGAGTCGGATACCGTCTCGGTGGACGGCGAAGAGCTCAGGCGCGCTTCCTTTGAATACTGGCTTCTTTACAAGCCCGCGGGATTCCTGACGGCCGTACAGGACGCCGGACGCCCGGTCGTGATGGAGCTGATCCCCTCGAAACGGAAGGGACTCTCCCCGGTCGGAAGACTGGATCTTGAGACGGAGGGGATCCTTCTTGTGACGGACGACGGACTCCTCGCACACCGGCTTTTAAGCCCGAAATACCACGTGGAGAAAACCTACTACGCGGAGCTTGCGAGCGATCTTCCGGCGGACGCCGCGGAGCGCTTTTCCCGCCCGATGGAGTTTTCGGACTTTATGGCCGCGCCCGCGGTTTCTTTTGAAGAACTTGAGCCCCGCGCGGCGCGCCTTACGATCGCCGAGGGCAAATATCATCAGGTGCGAAGGATGTTTGCCAAAATCGGCTGTGAGGTGGTGACTTTAAGAAGGGAGAGCTTCGGATTTCTCACGCTTGAGGGCCTGAAGCCGGGAGAAGCGCGCTCCCTTACGGAAAAAGAAGTACGGCAGCTGCGGGAAGTCTGCCGAATGATGGAACATGGAGAATAACGGCATGAGAAAGCTTGCCTTATCCGACGATATTCTGCTCTCGGTCGAAAAGCCGAGCCGCTATATCGGTGGAGAATATAATGCATATAATAAAGATCCTAAGAGCGTCGACGTCGCTGTCGCGTTCTGCTTTCCGGACGTGTATGAGATCGGCACCGCGAACCTCGGGATGCAGATCATCTACGAGCAGTTCAACCGCCGGGCGGATGCGTACTGCGACCGCGTCTACAGTCCGTGGACGGACCTCGACGCGATCATGCGCGAACGGAAGATTCCGCTCTTTGCCGTCGAGTCCCAGCAGCCGGTGAAGGAGTTCGACTTCCTTCTCATTACGCTGCAGTATGAGATGTGCTATACGAATGTACTGCAGGTTCTGGACCTTTCCGGCATTCCCTTACGGGCGGCGGACCGGCGGGAAGGCGACCCGATCGTCATCGGCGGCGGCGCCTGCGCCTATAACCCCGAGCCGATGGCGGCGTTTTTTGACGTGTTTTACCTCGGAGAGGCCGAAACCGAATATGATCACATGGTGGAGGTCTACAAGGCCTGCAAGGCCCGAAATTCGACGCGACAGGAGATTCTGGAGGCGCTCGCTGAAATCCCGGGGCTCTATGTGCCGGCTTTTTATGAAGTAAGCTACCACGAAGACGGCACCATTAAGGATTTCCACAGCACGAATCCGCATGCGCCGGCGGTCGTCGGAAGAGAGCTCTGCGTGCGCGGGAAAAATCCGGAGGACCGGGAAAGCGGTGTTTTGGCGCCTTCCTGTGGGAATGACGGATCCGACATGCCGGACGACCTTCCGTATCCGCTGCATCCAATCGTCCCGCTGTCCCGCGGCATGATGGACCGCGCGACGCTCGAAGTGATGCGCGGCTGCATCCGCGGCTGCCGTTTCTGCCAGGCCGGCATGATTTACCGCCCGACGAGGAACCGCAGCGTCGAATTCCTGAAGAAGGCCGCGGTCGAGATGCTGGAGTCGACGGGCTACGACGAGCTGAACATCAGCTCGCTCGCGACTTCGGACTATTCCGACTTCAGGGAACTCATGGAATTTATCCTGCCGTACTGCGAGGAGCACAAGATCAATATCGGCGTGCCCTCCCTTCGGATCGACTCCTTTGAACTTGACGTCATGGGGAAGATACAGGATATCAAGAAGTCGAGCCTCACCTTCGCGCCGGAGGCGGGTTCGCAGCGCCTGAGAGACATTATCAACAAGGGACTGACGGAAGAGGAGATTCTCGAGGGCGCCAGGAAGGCCTTTGAGGGCGGCTGGAACAAGGTGAAGCTGTACTTCATGCTCGGCCAGCCCTTCGAGACCGAGGAGGATGTGAAGGCGATCCCGGTGCTTGCGAATGAAATCGCGCGGGTGTATTACGAGACCGTTCCGAAGGAAAAACGCCAGGGACGCGTACAGATCCAGGCCTCCACAAGCTTCTTCGTCCCGAAGCCCTTTACGCCCTTCCAGTGGGCGCCGATGCATACGGCGGAGGAATTCACGCGGAAGGCCTGGCT
>CAMPAR010000060.1 GCA_946632055.1 uncultured Lachnospiraceae bacterium | reverse complement strand
GTAGTAATCATGCGGCTTTCAGCCGCTTACACCGCTATGCGGTGAATAATTCAGGGTAAATAAACACATGGAAAGGATAGCATGAGCACAGTCAAATGTAAAAACTGCGGGGCCAGCTTCGATTCGAAGCGGAGCCGCTGCCCCTACTGCGGCACCATGAACAAGAGGGGCGCCTACGCGGAATTCAGAATGAAGATTTCTTCCGTGATCGATTCGATGCTCGGACTGAAGGAAAATGTGCAGCGCTCCGTCAGCAGGACGATCCTGTCTTCGCTACTGCGATCGCTGATCTTTATTGCCGTCATCATCGGGCTCGCCTTTGCCTTCTCCCGTACGGCGCAGGTCAATTATTACAATGACCCGGAATACGACCAGAAGGCTTATGAAGAGATCACGTGGATGGATGAAAATCTGGAAAAGCTCAATGAGGCCTATGAAAACGGAGATTACAAGACGATAGAAACGCTGTATTACCAGCAATCCGGTGCGGTACGGAACTGGGTTCACTATCCCTCCTACACCCTGAAGTCCGCCTTCGAAAAGCTCGAAGGAGAAGAGAGATTGGACGTTTATCGGTTCGAACAGATGATGCATTTCATCTTCCAGCCGGAATACTATACCGGATACAACGGGATGAGCCGGGTGGACGAAAGCGAATACGCTGCCATGCGGGACACGCTGATTTCAAAGCTTGAAGATCATGGATATACCTTCTCCGAGCTCGAAGAGATCTATGCCAAATGTGCGAACTCTTCGGGATTTTTGAATATCAATCTTCTGGAAGAGTATGTGAAGGAGGGCGAAAATGGTAAACTGTAAAAAATGCGGTTCGCCGCTTTCCTTAAACGACGCCTATTGCCCTTACTGCGGCGAGGCCAATCCCGAAGCGCAGGAACATCTGAAAAAGCTCCGGGAACTGGATGAACAGTTTGAAAGCGCCAGCCGGGAAGTCGCCGCGGAAGTCAGGAAAAGTAAGAAGGGGTATGGAATCCTCGTCATTCTGGTGATGTTGCTTCTGGCTAATCTGGTGGTCTTTGTGATGCACCGGATGAGCTACGACATCGCCGACCGGGTCATTGCCGGAAAGATGACGGAGAGCGAAATCAAAACGCAGCTGGATCAGTTCCTCGAAGAGGGCGAATACATCGAGCTGGCCCTTTTTATGAACAAGTTCTCCCTCTCGTACCGGGACTATGATGATTACAGCAGGATAGCGTATCTGGCCCAGTGTCAGAACCGCGTGATCGAATCCATGACCCGATATCTTTACGGCAGCGAGGCCTACGACGATCCTCTGGTGAAGACCTGCCAGAACATCGTAGACTATGAAAGGGAGTACAGCTCGCTTCAAAAAAGGGACAACAGCGAAAGCGTCCGTTTCCATACGGAGAAGATCAATGCGGAAATGAACGGTTTCCTCAGAAATTATCTGAAGCTTACGGAGGAAGATATCGCCGGAATTGCGGACCTGAATGAATCTTCCCTTCTGATTCTTGTGAATGAGAGGCTGAACAATGAGAAGTAAATGGATCGGCTTTGCCAAGATTATCGCGCTGGTGCTGATGCTCATCCTGTTTATCAACAGTTTCGTTCTGTTTAAGGATATCCGAAGCCAGGTTATGTACGGCTCAAAAAGCACGGGCCTTAGCACGCTGAACGACTATTTCGACCAGGGCGATTACCAGAAAATCTACAATGCGGCCGTTGTCAATGCCTACGCCGACGACGAGCTTGCCGTTGATGTGTCCCAGTACGAGGCCTTCGGCAGATATTACCACGCCTATGTGATGGCCCGGAGCCTGGGGGATAAGGAACCCTATCTGCAGGAAATGGAGCAGGAAAAGGCGAAGATCTCGTGGAAGAAGATTCTGGATGTGATCAGTGAGATGGAGGAAGAACTGTAAGCATTATCAAAACATCAAAGCGGGGGGAGAAACAGACTCTCTTCATCATTCCTCCGTATTTTGCAGCAGCCGACTGAGGAGCTGCTCCCGGTTATTCAGGAAAAGCGAAGTGATCTGGTAGCTGTCCGTGTCTTCATAGTTGCAGGGATGCACGGTTCCGTCGTCAAAACTGAGGATCCGGGCATCCGAATAGCCGAGAAGGATCGGGGAGTGCGAAACGATGATAAACTGCGAGCCTTCGTTTACACAGCGGTGGATCTCCATGAGGAGCGTCAGCTGGCGCTGGGGGGACAGGGCAGCCTCCGGCTCGTCGAGAAGATACAGCCCGTTCGGCCGGAAGCTGTTCTGGACCACGGCGAGGAAGCTTTCGCCGTGGGATTTCTTATGGTAATACATGGAGCCGGTGCGGGAGTCTCTCGCGTATTCCTCTTCCATGGTGGCGACATTGTAGAAGCTTTCCGCCCGAAGGAAATAACCCCAGCCCGAGCGCCGGGGACCTCTTGAAAGGCGGAGGGCGCCGCAGAGCTCGGAGTGGGAATCGTAGGTGGAAAAACTGTAGTTTTTCGTGCCGCCTTCCGGATTAAAGCCGGATGCAACCGCGATTGCTTCAAGAAGCGTGGATTTTCCGCTTCCGTTTTCGCCGACGAAAAAGGTGACTGGCGCTTCGAAGGAAAGCGCATCGAGGCCTGAGAGCGCGGGAATTTCCCGAAGATAGCTCTCAGGCTCTATTTTATTCCAGTCGATAAAAATGCTGTTTAGAATCAGTGAGTTTGACATAAGGCTGCAGCGAAATTCTTTCAGCGGGTGTTATCGGATCGGCTGTCCGCCGTAGTACCGGGTGCCGTCTTCGCCTTTACTGTAATTGCAGAGGAAGCTGTCCCAGACATACCAGGCGATGCCGCTGTGGAAGGAGTGGTTGGAATCCCGGTACATGGCGAATTTCACGACCGGAATGCCGTCCGCATTGTTCCATACATAGGTGATGGCGGCCCCGTTATCCAGAACGAAGGGCTCTGCCTTCGGATCGACGCCGTTTTCGATCTTCCGCCACAGAAGCTCCCAGTAGAGCGGCTGGGTTTTGTCAAAAGGATCTTTCCAGGGGTCGTGCTCCGCGGAAACGTTCAGCGCCGGCATGCGGTAATGATCCTTCGGCATCTCGTCGACGGAATCGAACTGCCAGCAGGCAAAACCGATCTGCGCGGAGGCGGCGAAGACGTCGCCCATCTCCATGGAGAGGCCGTAGGTCATCGCGGAACCGTTACTGTGCCCGGTGCAGTAGATCCTGGAAGCGTCAATGTTGTAGCGCTTTTTCACATCCTCGACAACCGTGCGGAAGTAGTTGATTTCAGACTGGAATTCTTCCTGGGTGTCGGGCTTTCTTCGCATCGGGAAGCCCTTGATCGGGAAGGCGCTGCTCCGCCATCTCGGCAGGCCGTAATTGGTTCCCTCCGTCGGCAGGCCCTGCGTAAATACGGCGATAAACTTCCGCTGCTCCGCAATCTTCCAGAAATCCGTGTTTTTTACCATCAGGTCGTGCGTGCACTCGAAACCGTGGCTCACGACCACCATCGGATAGGCTTTGGTTTTGTCATAATCCGAAGGCGCATACACCGACCAGACGCGTTCCTGCGGCTCCTCGAAGGAGGCGTGCGGCATGCGCTTTTTGTATATCTTCATGCCGATTTCATCGAGCGAGAAGTTGACCTTGAGCTGCGTCACGCTCAGATGGTCGTGATGATAGCGGCGGATCAGGAACTCCATATAGGACCGCTCTGTCCAGGCGGCGTTTTTATAAAGCGCCTTCGCGTTTTTCACTTCGCTGACCCAGACCCGGCTCGCGGCCTGCGTAAGCTCCGACTCGTCCGCGGGCAGCATCCGCTCATTGTAGACCTTGGCCCAGTCGTTTTTCAGATGCTCGTCGATGCAGAGATTTCTCTTTTTATAGTAGTCTGTCAGTACCGGCGTTTCCGTGCCTTTTTCGTTGACAATCCAGACGGGAATCCTATGGGTGTCCTTTGCGCGGGAAACGGCGGATTTTGTGAGGTCCTCCGGCCCGAACAGTACGGCGCCGCCGAAAAGAAGAGAGTTATAGCTGAGATATTTGGCGAGGAAGGTCGCGCTGTCTCCGTAACCGATCGCGTATTTCTGGTCGAAATTGATCACGGCGACGCTGTGGAAGGCCTGATTGAAGGCCTTGTAGATAAAGTCGTTTTCCTCCTCGGGCTTTCCCCATTTCTTCGCGGCCGAGAGGAAAATCAGGCAGATCGAATTCTTTTTCGCGCACTCGACCCATTTCGATTCATTGACAAAAGTTTCGATTGGAATGCCTGCCGGAACAAAGATCAGCGCGCCTTTCTGCTGCGGAAAATAGTCTTCCGGTACAAAGGTAATGATCTCCCGGGCGCCGGCGTCTGTTTCCACCGTCTGACGGTAAAGTCCCTTATAGGCGGTGCCGTAAGGCTCCTTGCCGTAATTGATCGGAAGATTCGGAACATAATCCCTGATTTCGTATTGATGCATTTTCATACCTCCCTTTAAAAAGCTGTTTTGTATATTCGCTCTCCGGAATCGGATGCTTCCAGTATAACTGAAAAGCCGCGCAAAAGCAATGAGAAGGATTTGCGAAAAGTCGGTGGAAAGAAGAATACTGCGATGAAAAAACTCTGATCAGGGACCTGACAAAGGGGCCGGTCCTTTCTTATTTCGTCAGCCGGTCGTAGGCTTCCTGATACTTCTCGACCGTCTTCGCGATGACATCGTCAGGAAGAAGGTAGTCGCTCTCCGGGTTCGCCTTCAGCCAGTCGCGCACATACTGCTTGTCGTAGGAGGGCTGGCTCTTTCCGGCCTCGTAGCCGTCAAGCGGCCAGAAACGGGAGGAATCCGGGGTGAGCATTTCGTCGCCGAGGACGACTTCGCCGTTTTCGTCAAGGCCGAATTCAAACTTGGTATCGGCGATGATGATCCCGCGGGAGAGCGCGTAGTCGGCGCACCTCTTATAAAGAGCGATCGTCATGTCGCGGAGTGTTGCGGCGTACTCTTCGCCGCGCTCGGGATAGAGCTTTTTCAGGATTTCGACGCTCTGCTCGTAGGAGATGTTCTCGTCATGCTCGCCGAGATCCGCCTTCGTGGAGGGCGTGTAGATCGCTTCGGGCAGCTTCTCGGATTCCGTAAGGCCTTCCGGGAGCCGGATGCCGGTGACCATGCCGGTCTTCCGGTAGCTCGCCCAGCCGGAGCCTGTGATGTAGCCGCGGACGATGCATTCGATCGGCAGCATTTCGAGCTTCTTCACCATCATGCTGCGGCCTTCGAATTCCGGCTTTTGGAAGTACTCGGGCATGTCCTTCACATCGCAGCTCAGCATATGGTTCGGGATCAGGTCTTTCGTGAAATCGAACCAGAAGCGGGACATCTGGGTCAGAATGACGCCCTTGTCCGTGACTTTATTTTTCAGAATCACATCAAATGCCGAGATGCGGTCGGTGGCGGTGATGATGAGCGCGTCCCCGATGTCGTAAATCTCGCGTACTTTGCCTTCTTTGATCGGCTGGAATTCCTGCATGAAGCACCTCCGTCTTTTTGATTAAGATAAGCCTATTATACCCGCCTTTCCGCCGTCTTGTAAATGCTGAAAAACGGCGGTTTTTCAGGGGCTTTTGCTGTTCTGATTGTGCGATTTACGTTTTTTATCCCTCAAACCTTTGACAGACTCCCTGTCCTGTGATACTATAGCTGGTAAGAAAAGCCAGGAGGAAAAAGCTCCATGAAAATCAGTGTTTTTTATCATCATGTACGGTCGGCTGCCGAGCAGCAGGGCGTTTCTTTAGAGGAAATGATGCGGCGCGTCAAGGCGCTGGGTGTGGACTATCTGGAAATGGATATGGAAGTGGCGGAGCATATTGATGAGACGGCGGCGCTTCTCGCGCGCGTCGGCCTGAAGGCGTCGAATATCTGCGTCGGCTACAACTGGGCTAAAGACCCCGACAATATGCTGGATGACATTCAGATCCGGATGGCGAAGGCCTTCCACTCGGATAAAATCATGCCGATTCCGGGTCTGTACTCGAGTGACGCGAAGGATCCGTCGGAGCTTCAGAATATGCTGCACGGCATGGAAACGCTGGCGAAGAAGGCGCTGGACGAAGGCCTTCACATCTGCATTGAGGATTTCGACAACGAGCTTTCCCCGATCGCGACGATGGAGGGAATGAAGTACTTTACCGACCGGATTCCGAATCTGTGCGTCGCTTTTGATACCGGAAACTTCCATTTCGCCTGCGAGAGCGTCCTGAAGGCCTACGACCTTCTCTACGACCGCATTATCCACGTGCACTTAAAGGACCGCGCCGATAGCGTGCGCCCCGGAAAGCCGAAGATCAGGATAGACGGCGTGCCGATGTATCCGTGCTCGGTCGGGGACGGCGATCTTCCTTTAAGTATTGTGATTGACGACCTGAAGGTCCGCCGCTATCCCGGCATTTACACGGTGGAATTCTACGATGTGGAGGACTACTGGAAGGCGATTCAGGAATCGGTCAGCTATGTGAAGCTGTTTGCCTGACAACCCGATGAAGGAGCTTAAAGAGGAGGCAGCCGATGGCACAGATTAAACCGTTCCGGGCGCTTCGGCCGGCAGAAGGCCGCGCAGAAGTCGTCGCCGCGCTTCCCTACGACGTGTACAGCCGGAAGGAAGCTTATCTTGAGGCGCGCAAGCACCCGTACTCTTTTCTGAATATTGACCGGCCGGAGACCCAGTTCCCGGAGGACCATGACATGTACGCGCCGGAGGTGTACCGCCGGGCAGACTGGATGATCCGCGACTGGACCGCGCGCGGGATCTTTGTGCAGGAGGAAAAGCCCTGCCTGTATATCTATGCGCAGACGATGGACGGGCGGACGCAGACGGGGCTCGTGGCCTGCTCCGCGATTGATGATTACCTGAACGGGGTGATCAAGAAGCATGAAAATACGCTCGCCGAGAAGGAGCAGGACCGGATCCGGCACATTGACCGCTGTTCGGCGCAGACCGGGCCGATTTTCCTCGCGTACCGGGACGACCGGGTCATTGACATGATTATCGAGCGCGAGAAGAAAAACGCGCCGCTCTGCGATTTCACCTCGGAGGACGGGGTGCGGCACGCGGTCTGGAGAGTGGAGGACGACGCCTCGATTCAGGCGCTTGTGTATGCCTTTTCCCAGGTGCCGAACACCTATATCGCGGACGGACACCACCGGGCGGCTTCCGCCGTGCGGGTGGCCGGCTACCGGCGGCTTTCCGATCCGGATTATGACGGGACGGAGGAATTCAACTGGTTCCTGTCGGTGCTCTTCCCGGCTTCCCAGCTTCGGATTCTGGACTATAACCGGGTCGTAAAGGACCTGAACGGGCTGACGGAAGAAGCTTTTCTCGATCAGGTGTCCGAAAGGTTCACGGTCACGCCGGTTTCGAGAAAAGGCGAGCCTTTCCGTCCGGAGGAAAAAGGCAGCTTCGGGATGTTCCTCGGGGAAACCTGGTACTGCCTCAAAGCAAAGCCGGAGATTTTAAGCGATGACCCGGTGAAGGGGCTGGACGTTTCCATCCTGCAGGACAACCTGCTGTCGCCGATTCTCGGGATCGGCGATCCGAAGACGGATCCGAGGATCGGCTTCGTCGGCGGAATCCGGGGACTTTCGGAGCTCGAGAAGCGCGTCGAAGAAGATATGACCGTCGCCTTTTCGATGGTGCCGACCGGAATCGACGAGCTCTTTGCCGTGGCGGATGCGGGGCTTCTGATGCCTCCGAAGAGCACCTGGTTCGAGCCGAAGCTGCGGTCCGGACTTCTGATCCATACCTTTGAACGATGACGCAGGGAAGATACGATAAATAAGGAGGGCAGTATGGGACCATTACTTGACGGCGCGATGCCGAGCCAGGTAGCTATTATTACGCCGGATATCGAGAAGTCGGCAAAGCAGTTTGCCGCATTCTTCGGCATGGAGGTTCCGCCGATCTCGACCGGCGGCGTGTATGAAGTGACAAAGTGCGAGTATATGGGCGAGCCGGCGAAGGAAAGCGGCGCGAAGCTGGCGTTCTTTAATCTGCCGGAGATTCAGGTGGAGCTGATCGAGCCCTACGGCGGAAAATCCACCTGGCAGGATTTCCTCGATGAAACCGGCGGCGGCATTCATCATTTCGGCTATCAGGTCGAGGATGTGGAAGCCAGCATGAAAAAGTGCGAGGAATTCGGCTTCAAGATGACGCAGAAGGGTCTTTACGGCGATGCCTCGGGCATGTATGTGTATTACGACGCGAGGGAGCAGCTGAACTGCTATATCGAGCTGCTGCACTCATTCAAGTGATATCGGAGTTGGGAAAACGAAGGCCCGGAAGATCCATCCGGGCGGGATACAGTTTTTAAGGAGGTAAGACATGGGAATCTTTGATAATCTGAGAAGGTCAGTGGAACAGAGCGCCAAATCCGCTCTCAACCGCGAGGCCCGTCAGGCCGTGAACAATGCGGTGAATAACGCGGTAAAGGGCGCCCAGAATGCCGCGCAGAACAAGACACGCGAGATCAGCTTTAATTCGCTCCCGGCGAGCCTTGCCGAAATGCAGGCGCTTCCGGAGGCTGCCCTGACCGATCCGTATGCAACGGCGGCGCTGACGGTCGTGGCGCTGAACGAGTATACGATCAATAAGGAAATCGCCATGCAGATGCTCGATTTCCTGAACGGTCCGAACGATGTTTCGCCGGCGGACGTACAGTTCCTCAGGGACCGCGCGATGGACGGACACAACTACATCGCCCGCTCCTATTTCAAGGGTGCGACGCCGGACAACGGCTATACGCCGTCCCAGCCGTACACGGTGAAGATCATGGAGAACTCCTACAGCCGCGATGCGGAAGGCTATCTCATCCTCTGGGTCTACTCGGGCGGCGCGGATTCGCCGCGTGAGATTCAGCTGAGGAACAAGCCCTCGACCGGCCAGTGGTTCGCAACCGGCTGGAGAGGCCTGCTTTCAGGCGTCCGGATGCCGAAGGCGGACGATCCCTGGGCATAAAGGAGATTGATTCAAAACATACGGCGGGCCTCCGACCTCAAAAAGGTACGGCGGCCCGTATTTCTATGCCCAGAGGTTTATTTGTTTTTCTTCTTTGCGGCTTTCTCAGCCTGCCCGGGATCTTTTTCTCCAACGTATACAGAAGGAGAATGATGATATAGACGGCGGCTTCCGAGCCTAAGGAGAGGAGCGAGGTTCCGAGGGAACCGAAGCCCATCTGCATCGTTAAGGGATTCACGGAGGCATATTCCATCGGCCCTGCGACCATATACTTCTGCGGGCCGAGGAGCGAAAGCAGCGGATGATTGAAATAGCTGTTGTTCTCCATAAGCTCCGCGTCCGTGTGTCCGTAAACGTCCGCCGCGCCGCCGAGAAGGTTCGAGGTGTTGATCGGAACCCGGACGCCGAGATTCTTCAGGAATTCCTTCATGTTCCGGTAGTAGCGCCGGTTCATTTCGATGCCGAAATCCATCCAGTCCGCATAGCGCGCCGGGGAAATCGCCGGTGCGCCGGAAGCGTTTCCGTCCTCCGTCCAGGGGCCGAGAGGGTCGCAGGCGGGCTGGACAAAGGAGCCGTCCACCATCCGGACCGTACCCTTTTCGGGGTCCTCCTCCGGCGAGAGTGCGCATTCCCCTTCAAAGCTCCAGGCCTTTTCGAGGGCTTCCCGGGAGCCGTATTTTCAAGCAGAAACTGTCCGAAATTCTCCTGCAGTTCTTTCTCGTACGGGGCGGTTTCCGGCGTCTTCTGCCGCTCCTTGATGACGGAATCTTCATTGTTGATCTGTACGCACATGACGGCCGGCTCCTCGAGAAGAGAAAGACCGGTGTAGGGGTTCACGTGCGTAAGAAGATTCCGCGCGTATTCCTTCTGCAGATCAATCAAAGTCTCGTTCACCATGCCGTAGCTTTTCAGGCAGTCGGGAAGATCCGAAGAAAGCCCGTCGCCCTTTAAGAAGGCTCTTGCGACATGCAGATCGACCTGCATATAGATGCCTTTCTTTTTCAGGCAGTACACCAGGTAGTCGTAACGGTCGAGTCCGGCGGGATGGAACTTCCGCGTGGTGCCGCTCTCGTAATCGAGAAGCGGCGCTTCGCGGCAGGAGGACCAGGAGCAGGGTTCGTCGCCGATCCTCGCGTCCGCCGCGTGAAGTCGCACGACATTGACGCCGAGGCTTGCGAAACGCTCCGAAAGCTTCTCCGCCGTCTCATGGGTCGGCGTGTTGGAGCGTGTTGCAAGGTTAAAGCCGATGAAGCGCGCGCGGGTTCCGTCTTCAAAATACAGATGCCCGTCCTTTGCCTCTAAAAAGCCGTGCTTCCCGGCCGGCGCGTCAAGAAGGGCGCGCATGTCGAGCACGCTGGTATTCGGTTTCACCTTATCAAAATGCATGGGGTGGTTCATGGATGTACCTCCGAAAATAGTGGGTTTCAGTTTATCTGCGCGTATTTTATCGGAAAAAGGAGCGGAGAGTATTTCAAAATCAGATACAATATTTTATAATCTGATACGGACGGAGAAAAACCGGGCGAATTTTTCAGAAAAATCACGGGGAGAAGAAAAAATGGACACCCAGACGGTAATGGAAACAGCAGAGACCGTAGCGCTCTGCAGGCAGTTTTATATTGCGACCGGCATTCCGATCGTGCTGTTTTCGGGACGGGAGATCATTTACTCGAGTATCGGGGAATTCCTCGACTTCTTTCCGTCGACGGATCTGCCGCTTCAGGAGACCGCAAAGAATCCGGAGTTCTGCGGAACGATGCCGGACATTCCCTACGGGCGCGTGCAGATCGAAGGAACGGGCCTGCAGGTGATCCTCGGACCGGTGTTTTCCTACCGCGTGGATGAGCGGATCATCCGCGCCTATATGCATGAATACGGGATCCCGCCGGAATACCGCGAGGCACTGACGGAGTACATGAACGCGCTTCCGGTTCTGACCTATATCCAGTTTGCAAATTACATCCTGATGCTGCACCGGATCCTGAACGGAAAGCTTGTGGACACGGATATCTTTCTCGAGATGCAGGGGAACGGGCCGGAAACTTCGGCGGCCCGGGAGCTTCAGAATGCAAAGAAGCTTCAGGCGCAGGGAGGGAGATCCGAAAATGGAGAAGAACCGGAAGGGAAGACTTCGCAGGGCGGGGCAGAGGACGCGTATCTCAGGCACCTGAAGTACAGAAAGGAGAAGCTGTTCCAGCTGATCCGCCTCGGGAACGAGAAGGCGCTGTCTGAATACCTGGCGCGGCATCCGGGGATGTTTGACGCGCCGAAATGCTCGCCTTCCCCTGTGCGTCAGGCAAGAGACGAGTTCATTATGCTGATGACGGAAGTGTCGGTAAGCTGTCTTGAGGCTTCCGGCGTACCGCCCCACAGGATCCGTGAAATGCAGAGCGCCTATATCCAGAAATGCGAGCAGCTGCAGTCGGTGGAGATCATTCACTGGCTGAGGCACGGGATGCTTCTCGATTTCTGCCGTCAGGCAGCCCGCGCGAAGCTTCCGGAAAATGTCAGTACGGAGCTCCTGCAATGCCTGCAGTACATCCGGGAGAATCTCGGGGAAAAGCTGAGTCTCGAGGAGATCGCCGGAAATATCGGGCGGAGCGTCTCCTATATGCAGAAGCTCTTTCAAAGGGAGCTCCTGACCTCCCCCGGCGTCTACATTGCACAGTGCCGCACGGAAAGCGCGAAGGAGCTTCTTTCCGGCACGGACAGCCTCGCGGAAATCGCCTACCGTCTCGGCTACTCCAGCCAGGCCCATTTCCAGACGGCCTTCAAAAAAGCCACGGGCACCAGCCCGCAGCAGTACAGAAAAAATCTGCTGAATTTGTGAAAAACTGTAACGATCCTTCCGGAAATTCCGCTGTACAGGGTGAGAGGGGATCAATTCCACAGGAAGAAAGCCCCGCTTGAAGGCTTCAGAAAAGGAGAAAGCGTTCATGGACGACCGGTCGATCATCAATCTTTATCTGAAACGGGACGAAAGCGCGGTGGAGGAAACCGCGAAAAGCTACGGCGCGATGCTCCGCCGTTTTGCCGAGCGGATACTCGGCTCCTTTGAGGACGCGGAGGAGACGGCAAACGACACTTATCTCACGTGCTGGAACCGGATTCCGCCAAGCGAGCCCTATGACTATTTTCGGCAGTTCCTCCTGAAAATCACGAGGCATCTGTCCTTCGACCGCCTGCGCACGGCAAAGGCCCGGAAGAGGAGCGCCGAAATCGTGGAGCTCACAGAGGAAATGGCCGAGTGCCTTCCGGGAAATGAGGACACGGAAAGCCTCGTGGCGGAGAAGCTCCTCAGGGAGAACCTGAACCGCTGGCTTCTTACGCTTTCCTCGGAAAAAAGAAGCTTTTTTGTCCGGCGGTATTTTCTTCTGGAGAACATCCGGGAGATTGCGGCGGGAACCGGCGCCTCGGAGAGTCTGGTCAAAGTTTCCCTGCACCGCGCGAGAAAGTCCCTGAAGGAATTTCTGGAAAAGGAGGGATATCAGATATGAAAGGCGAAAAACTGCTCGAAAAAATGGAGCTGATCGATGAGAAAGTGATTGACGAGGCGGAAAAGTACCGTTTAGAAGGAAAAGAAGGCGCTGCGGATTCCGTGGCAGTGCGGGAGCCGCGTAAAAGGAAACAGCTGAGGATTCTCCTGCTTGCGGCAGCGGCGGTGCTGCTGCTTGCGGGCACGGGGATTACGGCCGGCGTGATCCGGAAAAACAATCCCAAAGAGGAAACCTGGCCGACGAAGATCATGGAGACGGAGGCGACAGAGGCCGTGACGGAGAACGAGACCATTCCGGATATTCTGTATGAAAGAAGCTGGGAGGAAATGACGATTACGCAGCGTTTCCGGGAGTTCACGCTTTCAGGCAGGACCTATTCCGTGCGGGCCGCGGTGGACGCTTCCCGTGCCGGGGAAAAGCTTGGTGATATCTCGCTCGAGGGAATGGATCCCTTTACCGGAGAGATGCACACAACAGAAGCGGAAGCCTTCCGGATGAACGGTTTCTCGGAAAATGCGGCGGTAGTTTTGAAGTATGCCGAATCGCCTGAAACCTACTGCGCAATCAGCTATGAGTACAAACCGGAAACGCTTGGGGACTTTATCGAAGGCGCGAATCTTTCGGAGGTGCTGCTCGTACCGGGAACGGCGGAATACAGGTATATTGATGAGGCTCACCAGCCGCACCGGATTCAGTTTGAGGGTATGACGAAGGAATGGCTGATGGCCTGGCTTCAGAAATACGGCTCGGCAGAGTTCGTGGACTTCGATGCCCTGATGAGCGTTCCTGAGTTTTCAGTGTCCGCCATAGACTGCACGGTCGGAATCTCGGAGTTCGGCCGGGAGAATGTCAGCCTGTATCTGATTCAGGGCGGCTACGCCTGGACGAATCTTTTTGACGTCGGGATCTGCTTCCATGTCGGTGATGAGGCTGTCGAGGAATTTGACCGGCATCTGAAGAACGACCTTCAGGGCTATGAGTACATCCGTGAGACTTTCCCTGCAAACGGGGAAGTGGAAACGGCGAACGCCGCCGAAACGACCGTGGAGGAAACGACGGCGGAGGAATAAGAAGGATAGGCAAAGAAAAGGACCCG
>CAMPAR010000059.1 GCA_946632055.1 uncultured Lachnospiraceae bacterium | reverse complement strand
ACTTTCGCGCAAACAGGAAGCCCTGCTTCCGCCGGATGTGATGGCGCTCCCTGAAGGCCGGAAGCGCCCGGTTCCCCTCTTCCGTCACCGGGCAGATCCATCTTCCGCTGTACATATGGATCTGCATCAGCACCACGCGGATCGGCTCATCCACATAGCAGCTCGCAAACACCGCGAGGAAGGGCGCCTTCACGGCAAAAGCCATGACAAGAAGGAGCGGAATCACCAGAAGATACATGAAGGCGATCTCCAGCACCGTTCCTGTCGTCGCGTCGCCCGCCGCCCGGTAGGTATCGTTCTGCAGCCAGTTGCACATGCGGATCACGATGACGACGGCGAAGACCGCCATCATCGACCGGGCAATCCGGAGCGATTCGCCGGACAGTCCGAACGCGGTGAAGATCGGCGTCCGGAGCAGCATGACAAGCGCCGCAATGAGCGCGATAAAGCCGCCGCAGAGATACACGAGGCGCTTCGCGTCCGCGTAGGCCTCCTCAAGCTTTCCTGCGCCGACCGCCTTTCCGACCAGGATCGAGGCCGCCTGCGAGAAGCCGACGAAGAAGCCGATATACAGGCCTTCCATGGTCCGGAAGACCGCGATTGCGGCAATGGCTTCCTCGGACTGCCGTCCGAGCACAATATTCATGACGGCATTCGAAATGCCCATCGCGAGCTCGTTGCAGAGAATCGGGAAGCACTTGACGAAGTAGGCCTTCACCTCCGCGCGGTTCCAGGAGAAATGCTCGCGGAGCATGAACAGATACCGGTAGCCGCGGGCCCGCGCGATGATCAGGATCACAGCGAAATTCACGATATTCGCCGTCAGCGTCGCGATGGCGGCGCCGCGCATGCCGAGTGCCGGCGCGCCGAGATGTCCGCCGATCAGAAGATAATTCAGGAAGACATTGGTGAGGACGGATACGATGGACGCGACAAGCGGAATCTTCACGCGCTCCGTGGAGCGAAGGAGGAGGCTAGCCGCCATCGACAGCACGACAAAGGGATAGCCGAAGCCGACGATCTTCAGGTACGGAATTCCGAGCTTCTGGATATTGACCTTATCCGTATAGAGCTTCATGACAGCGCCGGGGAAAACCGTCGCGAGGACTCCGAAGATCAGCCCCACTGCGAGCATGCAGCACAGGGTCAGACCGAAGGAGCGGTTCAGCCCCTTCTCGTCCTTTGCGCCCCAGTACTGCGCGAGGAACAGTCCGCCGCCGCCCATGAAGCCGAAATAGCAGGAGCCCATCAGACTCGAAAACTGCGCGCAGAGTCCCGCCGCACCCACGTATTTCTCGCCGAGTGCGCCGATCATCATCGTATCCAGCATGCTTCCCGTCGTCGTCAGCAGATTCTGCAGCGCGACCGGGATCGCGATTACCATCACGGCGCGCACGAAGGCGCCCCAGTTGAATTCATCCTTCCGAGTGTTCATGCTCCTGTTTCTTCCTCCCTTACAGCCCGTACCATTTTAAGGAAGAAGCCGGAAAAAGTCAAGGTCCGGACCCGCCGGAAAAACGACGATTCTGAAGTGCTCCGCTGCTCATTCTCAGTCTGGTTCTACAAATCATCTGATCTTTCACATCAGATGATCATGCATATACAGATGTTATCATTGCCAGTACTGCATTTTCTCTTGCTTTTCTTCTGATTTATGGTATTATTAATTCATCCGGACGAATTTGTCCATCTTGTGTGATTTCATATGTCATGGCAGTCCTTTCATGGATCATCCATTTGGAAAAGAGGTAATCCGTATGCAGTACGATAAGGATCTGATCGCAGGCAAGCTGCGCCGCTGGGAAAAATATATGGACGAATACCGTCTCCCGAACTGGGACGATATTCCGAACTTCGGGCTCTACATGGAGCAGGTCGTGGTGCTTCTGTCGGAATACCTCGACTATCTTCCGCCGGAGCTGAAGAAGGAACAGTTTATTACGGCGGCTACGATCAACAACTATGTCCGGAAGGAAATCATGCCGGAGCCCGTGAAAAAGCGCTATTACCGGCTTCATATCGCCTACCTCATCATCATCTGCACGCTGAAGCAGAGTCTCAGCATCCAGACGATTACGACCATCATTCCGATGGGGCTCACGGAGGAAGAGCTGAAGGCGCTTTACAACAACTTTGCCGAGCGCCAGCGCCTGACCGCGGCGTATTTCGTCGAGCAGGTGCGCGAGGCCGCGGGACCGATTCTGGATCACGACGGACCGGTTTCCCCGATTGCCGCGAAGGACACGCCGGACCTGATCATCTCCTCCGCAATCGTCAGCTCCTTTACCAAGCTGCTCGCGGAAAAGCTGCTCCTTCTGAACGGCAAGACGCTTGAAGACGGCGGAGACATTCTGGTCAAGACCAAGAAGTCCTGACAAAGCCGGATTTTTTACTTACGCACCTATGTATAAAAAAAGAGTCCCCCCGGACCGGAGTTTTTTCGCTCCTTTTCCGGGGGATTTTTATATGCGGATCCAAAGGATCACTCGCCGAAGAATTCGAGGTACAGAAGGTCGGCGATATCGGAGACGCTGATGTCGTGGGAAGCGGTCCGGTTTGAAAGCACGATGACCGCCGTCTGTTTTTCCCGGTCCATCAGGATCTGCGACGAGTAACGGGAAGTCTCTCCCCCGTGCCCGAGGACGCCGTCCTGCCGGATGCCCCAGCCAAGGCCGACCGAGGCGCCTCCGCCGGCGGATTTCTCTTCGCTTGCCGCGAGGAGCCTTCCCTCCGTCGCATTTCCGTCAAAATAGAGCGTGACATAGCGCGCGAGATCATTGATATCCGAAGTCAGGCCCGCCGCGGGAAGAAAGGCGTCGTCCGCCTCCCACTTCCAGGCTTTTTCAAGCTCCGGCTCCAGCATAAAAGCCGTATCCGGAAGCTCCAGCTCCGTTCGGATATAGTCCTCCATCACATTTTTAAACGGCCGCCCCTCGATGGATTCCACAATGTTTCCGAGCACCGCATAGCCGAAATTGGAAAAGCTGTACGCGTACGGGGCCGCCTCGCCCGTCGAAAAGCGCCGCATGAACACGGGAACCCGCTCCGAGGAAATGCCTTTGTAGGGATTCCGGTTCAGGCGGTATTTCGCCATCTGGATAAAACTGTTCGTGCGGTAATCCTCATAGGCCGAGGTGTGCGTCAGAAGCTCGAGAATCGTCGGATCATATTTTCCGCCGAAATCCACATAGCGGCTTGCGGGATCCGACAGTGAAATCCGCCCCTCGGAGGCGTACTTCCCAAAGAGCTCTCCCACGAAGACCTTCGTGAGCGACCCGATTTCATAGTCGTCATACAGGGACGGCGCGGGGCTTCCGCCCTCTTCGCCGGAGGAAGCGCTGACCTCGGATTCCACGCTTCCGAAAAGCGCCCCGTCCTCGCCGTAGCCGTACAGGCTCATCCTGTTTTCCTCGATGACCGCGACCGTGAGCCTCAGGTCCTTCACGCCGCGCGCGTATTCCTGAATCAGCGTTTCCGAGGTTCGCTCCGCCTGCTTTTTCGCCTGATTCACGGTATTCATCCGCAGAATTCCGACCACGACAAGCAGCGCGGCCATCACCACGCAGGCAAGAAATACTCTTCGTTTTTCCGGTTTGATTCGGTTCATGCAGCTTCTTTTTCGGTCTCCTTTATTCTGCCGTGCAGTAACGGACGGCGTTTTCCACGACGCGTAAGAACGACGGATGCTCGATCACGGAAAGCACGTGTCCCGGGGTAAAGACGACGACATGGCCCTTTCCGATCTTCCGCGTGTAGCCCGCGATCTGCGTATCGTCTCCATGCGAGGTGCTCCTCGCGAAGACCTCGATATCCTTTGCCGTAATGCCGATATGGTAGTGCTCGTCACGCAGCGTGAAGTCCTCGCAGCCCTCTGTCAGCGGGCTCTTCTCGAAGTGAACGCTGACCGGGCATCTCGGCGGATGGTTGATGAAATAGTTTCCGATGAGGGCTTCCATTTCATCGCCCTCCTTCCAGCAGTTCCCCGCGTGAAGCGCGATGAGTCCGCCGCCGTTCTCCACATATTCGCGGAATTCCTTCGGGCCAACCTCGGTCACGCCCTCTTCAAACCAGGGATTCCGGTTGGCCTGGTTCACGGTGTTGCTCTTAAAGAGAAGCACCGCCGGAAACTGCGCCAGATACTCCGGCGTCAGAATGTCCCGCGCGCAGCGGACGTAAGTGATCTCATACTTTTCATTCAGGGAAGAAAGTCCTTTCTCCACGACTTCGGCCGGATGCCAGTAGTCATCCGAAATCACCAGCAGCTTCATTCGTTCGTCCTCCTTATATCAGGGTCAAAAGTATGTCGCGCCATGCTCCGTGCTTTGCACGCCCGCTTGGCGCCTGCGTTCCTATTGTAGCATCGCTTCCGGGCTTCGTCAATCACTCTTTGACAGGGTGCGCGCTTGACAGAAGAACCCGCGTCAGGGTATAATGATACCGGGCGCAAGAGGCCCACGGTTTTCCCGGGGAAAGGAGCGTTTTCATGGCTGAAATCATTGAAATCACGGCAATTGACGACCCGCGTCTCGACGTCTACGCGCGTCTTCGCGAACCGGCGCTGAAAAACGGCGCCGAAAAGGGGCTGCACCTCTTCGTCGCCGAAAGCCCGAATGTGATTGAAAGGGCCATGAGCTACCCCTGCCGTCCGGTCTCCATGCTCCTCGAACGGCGGCATCTTGAGGGGCAGTTGAAGGAGCTGATCCAAAAAGCCGGCGATATTCCGGTCTTCACGGCGCCGATGGAGGTCCTGACGGAAATCACGGGCTTTCACTTAACGCGCGGCGCACTGGCCGCGATGGAACGCCCGCCGATGAAGGATCCGGAAGCGCTTCTTCAGGGCGCAAGGCGGGTGGCGGTCCTGGAAGACGTCGTGAACCCGACGAATATCGGCGCGATTTTCCGCTCCGCCGCCGCGCTCGGCATCGACGCGGTCCTTCTCACACCGCACTGCTGCGACCCGCTCTGCCGCCGCGCGATCCGCGTCAGCATGGGGACCGTCTTCCAGGTGCCCTGGGCTTATCTTTCCGAAGAGGCATCCGACTGGCCGGAAAAAGGCCTGTCCCTGCTGAAATCCGCCGGATTCCTGACCGCCGCGATGTCGCTCTCCGGGCGCACGATCCCGGTCGACGATCCTTCGCTTCACGGCATCGAGAAGCTCGCCGTCATCCTGGGAACAGAAGGCGACGGCCTCTCGGAAAAGACCGTCGCCGACTGCGATTTTAATGTGATCATCCCCATGCGGGAAGGCGTGGACTCCCTGAACGTCGCCGCTGCCGGCGCGGTCGCCTTTTTCGCGCTGCGCGCCTGAGGAAACGCTCTCTTATCCGAAGCGGTGCACAAAGAGCACATAGAACAGGATCGCGGTGATCGCAAGCGCCAGCATGAGAAGCGCAAACGACATCGAATCCGAGAGATTGTGCGTCGTATGGATCACCGTCTCCACAAGCCGATAAAAAAACTTTGCATGCCGGTCGGAAGGGACCGGCTTTTTCCTGCGCTTTCCGCCCTTCTTTGTGGGATCGCCGGAAATCCGGTCCGCAATCGACCCGATCCGGTATGAAACGGAGGAGCGCACCGGATCCGTATCCGCGATCCGCGCCGGGCGGAACAGGGTTTTCCTGAGGAAATACACCAGGGCGTCCGTCATATCGGAGAGCGCCCGCGACAGGACCTTCAGGACCCGCAGCGTTCCGCAGGAAAGCGGCGCCGTCACCCGGTTTTCTCCGAAGAGAAGCGAAAGGCCGCTGCCCGCCCGGAAGACGCCCTCTGCAAGAGGCCGCGTGAGGCGGTTTTCGCCAAACAGCGCGCTTACCGGGCCGAACACGCCCGGAAGAAGCTTCAGAAGAAGCGGCCGGTATACTTTTTCCTCGAGATCCAGCCATTTCGGGAGACGGTTCACATAGGCGCCGTCCTTCATGAGAAGCTTCCGGACGACGAGGAAATAGACCGCCGCGCCGATTACCGCGGAGATTCCCGCGCCCTTCAGGTTTTCGAGAGAGAAAAACGAGAGCACCTCCGGCATTTCGGTGTGGAAAAAGCCGCCGGAAAGCCGCGCGATCCCGAGCATGCTGAAATTCCCCGTGAGTCCGAATACCGGGATCAGAAGCGCCGGAATCAGGAAGGACAGCGCGCTTAAGGGCTGCGCCGCAGGGCCTGGTTTATGCTCCGTCTTCTCATCCGGCTTCTCATGGAACAGACAGATGTAGAGCTTCGTCATATAGGCGAGCGTGAGACCGCCGGAGAGCAGGAAAATCCACTCCGCGGCGTGGATCGCCGGGCCGTACTCCGCTGCCGCCTCCACGATCCCCTCGTGCAGCAGGGTCTTGCTGATATAGCCGGAAAAGCCGGGAATTCCGCCGATTCCGAGCGCGCCGAGAAGGAAGGCCGCGTGCAGTGCGTGCTTTCCCCGCCCGAAGCCGCGGATCCGGTTCAGGTCGAGCTCGTGCAGGTTCATATAGACCGTACCGGCCGAAAGGAACAGAACGAGCTTAAAAAGCGAATGATTGACCATGTGGAGCACCGTTCCCGCCGCGGAAAGCCCCCCCTCCGCCCCGAGAAGGCCGGCCGTGCCGATTCCGGTCAGGATGAAGCCGATCTGCGACATGGACGAGCAGGCGAGCGTCCGTTTAAGGTCAATCGAAAGAAGCGCGAGCACCGCGCCGAGAAGCATCGTGATGCAGCCGAGAACCAGCATCCAGGCGCCCCAGGCGGCGTCTCCGTAAAACAGGCCGAAGGACAGCACGAGGATGCCGAAAACGCCCGATTTCGTCAGGACGCCGGAAAGCAGCGCGGACGCCGGCGCGGGCGCCACGGGATGCGCCTTCGGAAGCCAGATGTGCAGCGGGAATACGCCGGCCTTTGCCCCGAAGCCAACAAGGATCAGCGCCCCGGCAAGGTACAGCCGCCCTCTCTCCCCGCCGGTTTCCGCAGAAGGAAAGGCCCTGAACAGCGCCCGGATCTCCGTCGTACCCAGCTGCACGTCGAGGATCCAGATTCCCATCAGCGCCGCAAGTCCGCCGATCACGGCGATCGCAAGATACGTTCCCGCCGCGCGCACCGCGCCCTCCGTCTCCTCCTGGATGACCCAGGGGAAGGAGGTGAAGGACATGATCTCGAAAAACACGAGCGCCGTCAAAAGATCCGCCGCGAAGAAAACGCCGAGGATCGCGCCCTCCGTCATCATGATAAAGAAATAATAGCGTTGCAGATGCGCTCCGTGCCCCGCGAAATATTCCCGCGAAAAGAGCAGCGTGAAAAACCACATGCCGGAAATCACAAGGGCGTATACATTCCGGAATCCGTCCGCGACAAGCGAGAGGCCTCCGGGAAAAAGCCCCGGGATCGCAAATCGCGTCTTGGAAAGGAAGAATCCCGCCGCGGAGATTCCGAGCTCCAGCGCGGCCGCAGCAAGCGCGAAAAGCCAGGAAATCTGAGGGTTTTTGCGTCCGAAAGGAATACTGAGGACTCCAAAAATCATCGGGAGGAAAACAAGAACCGCCAGTCTCATTTAAAAGCCACCTCCCGTCGCGTGCGCGGCCTCGGCGATGTCCCGGGCTGCCCCGATCACCGCGCCCGGGAAAAGCCCCGTAAAGAGAATTCCGAGCGCCAGGATGATCATCGGGACCAGCATGAGAAGCGGCGCATCCTTCACGCCTTCATTTTTTGAAAGCTCCGCCTTCGAGTCCGGAAAGTACGCGCGCCGGACCATCGAAATCATATAAATGGCCGTGAGAAAGGCCGCCGTCAGGATGACCGCCGCGCCTGCCCATGAAAAGGGCGTACCGGCCTTCGCCGCGGCCGTCAGAAGATGCCATTTGCTGATGAAGCCGGACAGCGGCGGAATGCCGGTCAGGGCGAGCGCCGAGACCGTAAAACAGGCGAAAACGCCCTTCATCTTCCGCCCGAGCCCGTCCATTTCCTGAACATATTCCCGCCCCGTGACATGCAGAACCGCCCCGGCCGCAAAAAAGGCCAGGATTTTGATTTCGGCATGGAAGGCCATGTGAAGAAGCGCGCCCTGCAGGCCTTCCTTGGTCATCAGGAGAACGCCGAAGAGAATATAGGAGAGATTCGCAACCGTTGAGTAGGCGAGGCGCTTTTTCCAGTGCATTTCCCGAACAGCGCGCACCGCGCCGTACAGGATGGTCAGGAGCGCCAAAGTGATCAATACATATTGCGCCCAGCTTCCCCGGATGAGCTCCGGGCTGTAGCCGTAGAAGGTCAGGCGGATCACCGAGAACGCGCCGGCCTTGACGACCGCCACCGCGTGCAGAAGCGCCGTTACCGGCGTCGGCGCGACGGAGGCCTTCGGAAGCCAGCCGTGCATCGGAAAGACCGCTGCCTTGACGCCGAAGCCGAGGACGCCGAGCACATAAAAGATCCGTGTCGTTTCGACATTTTCCACCGATGCTTCCCCGGTCGAAAGGTACAGGAGGGAAATCAGCGCAAAGGCTGCGCCGCCGAGGCAGAATACAAAATAGGTGCGGGCCGCGCGCACCGCTTCCCGCGTTCCCGTGTACATCACGAGAGGCACCGTCGTAAGCGTCAGAAGCTCGTAGAAAATGTACAGCGTGAAGATATTTCCCGACATCGCGATGCCGAGCGTCACGCCGCAGGCCATCGTGAACCAGGAGAAAAAGACGCCCTGCCGCTCATCCTCCGCGAGATATTCAAAGGCATACAGGACCGTCAACGGCCAGAGCGTCGCCACGATCCCGGCAAAAAAGCGACCGCATCCGTCGAACATCAGCGTAAAGCTAAAGTCTCTCGTGAAGCGAAGGAAAACCGCGGGCTCCGTACTGCCAAAGAGAATCATCGCCCAGGAAAAAGCCGAGGTGAGAAGCGTCACGATCATCGTGTAAAGCCGCACATGGGCGCGTTTCCGGAAACGGAAAGCCGCAAGGAGCGCCCCGAAAGCGACCGGAAACAGGAGAACCGGAAGCAGGAAGACCGAGGGGATCACAGCGCACCTCCGGCAAAAATCGCGTCCGTAATACCCCGAAACGCCCCGGTAAGCGCCCCGCCGAAAAGGCCGACAAGAAGCGACAGAACCGCGAGGACAAGGAGGGGAATCAGCATCAGAAGTCCCCCTTCCGCCTTCTTTTCAGCCTTGAAATCCTTACCGGGGAAGAAGCCCTGCGTGATCACAGGGAAGAGATATCCGGCCGTGAGAAGCGCGGACACGAGAAGCACCGCCGGACCGGCCCAGTTCAGAATGAACAGCCCGGACTTCAAGGCGCCTTCCGCGAGGAACCATTTGCTGATAAAGCCCGCGAAGGGCGGAATGCCGACCAAAGAGAGCGAGGCCGAAGTGAAAGCGATCATCGTGAGCGGCATTTTCCGGCCGATTCCGCGAAGGTCCTCCACTGAGCGCCCGATGCCGTGATAGATAAAGGAGCCCGCCGCCAGGAAGAGCGTGATCTTCGCCGCCGCGTGGGAAAGCACCTGCAGAAGCGCGCCGGTGAATCCGTCCGCGGTCATCAGGAACAGGCCGAAAAGCACATAGGAAATCTGGCTCACCGAGGAATAGGCGAGCCTCTTTTTCAGATTCTTTTCCCGGTAGGCCATCATGGAACCCATGAAGACCGTGAGAAGCGACAGCACAAGGAGCACCGTCTGCACCCAGGTGCCGGAGAGCGCCGCAGGTCCGATCGCGTAGAAAAGGAGCCGAATGATCGCGAGAACGCCGGCCTTCGCAATGATGCCGGACAGAACCGCAGAAGCCGGCGAGGGCGCTACGGGATGCGCGCTCGGAAGCCAGCCGTGCAGGGGGTACATGCCGGCCTTCGCCGAGAAGCCGAGAATTCCGAGGAAGCCCATGACGAGCACGAGCGTGCGGTGCTCTGCCATGATTTCCGAGCTTAGGAAGCCGCCCGGGGTAAAGTCGAGCGAATCACACAGCGCCCCGAGCGTAAAGATCGCGGCGAGCGCGAGGAAGGCGCCCGCAATCGAGTAAAACAGGTATTTCAGCGCCGCGCCGATCGCTTCCGGGCTGCGCTCGAAAAGGACAAGCGGCATGGAAAGGAGCGTAATCATCTCAAAGAAGAAATACATGCCGACGAGGTTTGCCGAAAGATCCATGCCGAAAAGGGCCGCGAGGGACAGCAGATAGAAGCTGTAAAAAGTGCTCTCCTTAAAGGATCCCTCCTTCTCCTCCATATCCGTGTAGCGGAAGGCATAAACGCCCGCAAGAAGAAAGCCGATAGCCGCGACCGCAAGGAAGACCCTGGAAACCGCGTCGGCCCGGAGCGTCACCTTCAGAATATCCGTGATATAGAAAAGCGTAAAGCCGCCGTCCTCCTTCGAGAAAAGAAGGACGCAGGAAAGAATGGCTGAAATCCCCAGAATCAGGCCGGTATAGAGGCACATCCCCCGCCGCTTCAGCCGTAGGAAAGGCAGCAGCGCGCCGGAAAGCGCCGGGATCAGGATCAGGAAAAGCATGACCAGTTTCATAGTCGAAAAAGTCCCCTTAAGTCTAAGTCTTTGGAATGAGGTATCCTTTTAAAAGTGAGCGATCCCTTCCGCCAGGATATCGATGAAGGGCTTTGCCGCCGTGCCGAAGAAGAGGTTCAGGAGCACAAAGGCAAGCGCGGATAACAGATACAGTTTTTCGCTGCGAACCGTCACCTTTTCACCGTGGTTCGGGCTGATTTCGCGGTTATAGATTCTTAAAATCGTCCGGGCGAAATACAGGGTGTTCAGCACGGTGCTGACCGCCAGCACGAGAAGGGTCGGAATCATTTTATGATGCGTGGATTCAAAGGCCGCGATTCCGAACAGATACTTGCTGATGAAGCCCATGGTCAGGGGCAGCCCGATCATGCTGAAGGCTTCAAAGGAAAAAGCCGCGCCAGCCGCGGGGTTCACATAGCCCGCGCCCTGAAGATTCCGGAACTTTTTCGCGCCGCCCATGCTGTCGGAAAGAAGTCCCGCCGCGAGGAACAGAGGCGGCTTCGTGAAGGCGTGCACGAGAATGTGGAACAGCGAGGCCTCCATCCCGAGTACCGGGGAAAGTCCGAGTCCCATGTAGATATAACCGATCTGCGCGGCGGAGCTGTAGGCGGACATCCGCAGGATATTGTTCTCCCGCATGGCGGCGACGGAACCCGCGATGATCCCGAGCGCCCCGAGCGCGTAGAGCACGTTGTGCACGCCGGAGGCGTAAAAGACCTCGGTGCCGAAGACGTCGAAGATGATCTTGATCAGGAGGAAAATATAGCCCTTCGAGATCAGTCCGGACAGGATGCCGGAGGACGTCGGAATGGCGGCGCCGTAGGTATCCGCCATCCACAGATGAAAGGGACAGAGGCCGGATTTCACGGAGAGCCCGATGATGATGAGGCTCATGGACGCGAGAAGCGGCAGCCGGTAGCTTCCGCACGCCGCAATCTCCCGCACGCTCTCCTTCAGGTTCGGCATCAGCAGATGCCCCGTGATGTCATACAGGAGGATCACGCCGAGGAGGAACAGTCCCGAGCCGATCAGGCTGAAAATCATATAGCGCACAGAGGCCAGAATGGTCTTGCCGTTTTCCCGGATCATCAGGATGCCGCAGGAAGCGATGGTGCAGATTTCAATAAAGACATAGCCCGTAAAGAGATCGTTCGTGTAGACGAGCGAGAGAAGCGACGCCTGAATGAGATCGCACATGCAGTAGTAAAACTGCCCTTTCCGTTCTTCCACGCGCGTGAGAAGCGGCGCCTTTCCTCCGAGAAGCGTGAGAAAGAGGATCAGCGAGAAAGCCGCGGAAAAGAGGGCCTCCAGAAGCCCGATCCTCAGCTCATTTCCCCAGGGATGCGGAAAATGGCCCATTAGATAGGTCACGTTCTCCCCGCTCTTCATCACATACAGAAAGAGCACGAAATTGGCGGCCGCGCTGAGCCCCGAAAGCACGAGAGAAAGGACTCTTGCCGCCTTTTTATGAAGGACCGAGGAAATTACGGAAAAAAGCAGGGACAGGACGATCAGGAACAGCGGAAAATTCACACAAAAGCTCAATCTTCTTCCTCCTGTTCCCGGTGAACCATCCGATAGATTTCATCCAGATTCAGCGTGCGGTAGCGCCGGTAGAGGCGCATCGAAAGCGCCAGTATCACGGCCGTCACGGAGACCGATACCACGATCCCCGTCAGCACGAGCCCGGCGGGCAGCGGATTGACATAGAGCGCGGGGTCGGTGTTTCCGCCGGAAACGATCGGAGACAGCCGCCCCTCGATAAAGCCGAGCGAAGTCAGGAAAAGATAGCTCGCCGTATCCATGATGTTCAGTCCGATGATCTTCTTCAGCAGATTCTTATGCAGAAGGAGTGTCGTAAGGCCCACGGCGAACAGCACAACGGCCACGACCTGGATTCGGTTGTTCCACAGAATCGAAAGCATCAGATCCGTCCTCTCGTAAAGATAGCGTAAAAGCCGTACATGGTGCAGGAAACAACGATGCCGACCGCGATATTCAGCGGCAGGATCAGTCCCGCGGAGAAAATCGCGCCGGGCGTTCCCGTCGTGAAAATCGTCTCCAGCCCGTTCGCGCCGCAGAAAAAGGAATTGCACTTCGCAAGGCTGTAGAACGACAGCGCCGCGAGAACAATCAGGCGGTAGGTATTCATGTTCAGGACCTTCTGAAGCCGCCGCCGGTCAAAGGAAGCGGCATACAGGATGAGCCCGCCGCCGATCACCGCGCCGCCCGAGAAGCCGCCGCCCGGTCCGAGATGTCCGTTCAGGATGATATAGACGCCGAACATCAGGATAAACGGCACGAGAAGCCGCGCCGTATTCTTCAGGATGAGATCGCTGTGCAGGATCCGGTACTCCTCCCGGTTCTCCTTCTCTTCTTCCGGAAGAAGCAGGAGGATCATGACGGCGACAACGGCCGTAAAGAGCACGTGAGACTCCCCGAGCGTATCAAAGGCGCGGTAGTCGAGAATGATCCCGGCGACGATATTCACGGCGCCGGTTTCCGTCAGGCCCTTCGCGACGTAGCGCTCGATGACCTCGCTCGTATTCGCCGGCGTATCCGCGCTGTTGAAGGGCGGGAGCTGCAGAACGGTAATGAGAAGAAAGCCGATGACGGACACGAGAAGAAGCACCGAAAGCACCGGATACAGCGCCCGGAAGGCCTTCACCTCCGAGGCTTCCGCCTTTCTTAGCGGCTGGTTTTTCCAGTCCGGCGGCGGAAGGCGTCCGGGGTCTTCCGGCCCCTGATGCAGATCCCCCATCGTCTCCATCGTAAAGTCAAAATTTCCTTCGTCCCATTCCCGGAGGAACTCACGGATTTTTCTTTTCTTCACGCGTTCCCTCCTCTTCCGCCGAAAAGCCGCGGTTGATATCCCGGAGCTTCTTCAGCGTAATAAACATCAGAATCGATGAAATTCCGGCGCCGACGGCCGCCTCCGTGACAGCAAGATCCGGCGCGCGAAGAAGCGCCCAGATCACCGACATGATCACGCTGTAGGCCATGAAAATAATCAGCGACACCATCAGGTTTCTGCTGACGCAGGCCGCAATTCCGCAGAGTACGAGAAGCAGAAGAAGCGCGATTTCGATATAATTCATGCTCTGTCCTCCTCGTATAATAGTTTTTGTAAGGTTAATAGTTACTCATTCATCTCTCCGAA
>CAMPAR010000058.1 GCA_946632055.1 uncultured Lachnospiraceae bacterium | reverse complement strand
TTTGTCCGGAACGCGGCCTGTACGCTGCATATCCGGAAGCTCGCCGGGACGAACACCCATCATATCATTGAAGGCACTTTTAAGTGCGCCGCGCGCACGCTGAAGAAGGCGGTGCTGATCGACCCGGAGTACGCGGACGAGATCCCGTCCACGAAGGGCGTCCTGTAGGGAAAGAGGGAAGAGAGATGATTGCGATCATTGACTATGGCGTCGGGAATCTGTTTTCGCTGAAAAGTTCCTTTGCTTCTCTCGGAATTCCGGCCGAAGTGACCTCGGACCCTGCAAAGATCCGCGCGGCTGATCGCCTGATTCTTCCGGGCGTCGGCGCCTTCGGAGACGCCGCGGAAAAACTCCGGGAAAGCGGGCTGAAAGAGCTGATTTCGGAAGAGACCCGTAAGGGAAAGCCGCTTCTTGGCATCTGCCTCGGCATGCAGCTTCTGTTTGACAAGAGTGAAGAATACGGCGAGCACGAGGGCCTCGGACTGATCCCGGGCAGAGTGACCGCCATGCGGGGCCGGATTCCGGACAGCCTGAAGGTGCCTGCCATGGGCTGGAACGCGCTGCATTTCAGGAAGGACAGCGCCCTGTTCCGCTATGTAGAGGAAGGCGACTGCGTCTATTTTGTACATTCCTACAGCGCCGTGGACTGTGAGGCGGATACGGTGGCAGTCGTCGAATACGGGACGGATATTACGGCCGCGGTGGAGAAGGGCAGCGTATACGGCTGCCAGTTCCATCCGGAGAAAAGCGGAACCGTCGGACTGTCGATTCTGAAAGCCTTTTCGGAGCTTTAAGGAAGGACTGCCATGTTATTATATCCAGCCATTGATCTGTACGGCGGAAAAGCCGTCCGCCTGTACAAGGGCAACTACGACGAAATGACGGTTTACAGCGAGGAGCCGGAGAAGGTCGCCCGGGATTTTGCGAAGTCCGGCGCTTCCTGCATCCATCTTGTGGATCTGGAAGGCGCGAAAACGGGCCTGACGCCGAATCTTCCGGTGATCTTAAAGATCCGGGAGAGCTCCGGCCTGTTTACGGAGGTCGGCGGCGGCATCCGTTCGATGGAAACCGTGGAAAAATATCTGGAGGCCGGCATTGACCGCGTGATTCTCGGAACCGCCGCGGTGACGGACCCGGAATTCCTGAAGGAAGCGCTTTCCCGATACGGGGAAAGAATCGCGGTCGGGATCGATATCCGGGACGGTTTTGTCGCGATCCGCGGATGGACGGAGAAGTCCGCCTTCGAAGCCTATGAGTTCGTCGGGAAAATGCAGGAGCTCGGCGTCTCGACGCTGATCGTTACGGATATCAGCCGGGACGGCGCGATGAAGGGCACGAATACCGATCTGTACCGGACGCTTTCGGAGCGCTTCCGCGTGAACATCATCGCCTCCGGCGGCGTTTCGGATCTTTCGGATGTGAGAGCGCTTGAGGAGAGCGGCCTGTACGGGGCGATCATCGGAAAGGCCTACTATACCGGGGCGATTGACCTTAAAGAGGCGGTGCGCATTGCCGGAGAGCAGCGCATCGTTTCGGAAAATGGGAGGACCGGATGATTACGAAAAGGATTATTCCCTGTCTCGACGTACGGGACGGGCGCGTCGTGAAGGGCGTGAATTTTGAAGGCCTCCGCGACGTGGATTCGCCGGTCGCGCTCGCGGATTACTATTCGCGAAGCGGCGCCGACGAGCTTGTTTTTTATGATATTACGGCGTCTTCCGACGGACGCAGGATCTTCACCGAAATCCTGCGCGAGACCGCGAAAAAGGTCTTTATTCCGCTGACTGTCGGCGGCGGGATCAATACGGTGGCGGATTTCGACCGCGTGCTGAAAAGCGGCGCGGACAAGGTCTCGGTGAATTCCGGCGCGATCAAAAACCCCGGACTCATCGAAGAAGCGGCGCGGCTCTACGGAAACCAGTGCGTGGTGCTTTCCGTGGATGTGAAGCGGGTCGGCGGAGAATTTCGTGTGTTTGCGAAAGGCGGCCGGGAGGATACCGGCATTGAAGCGCTTTCCTGGATCCGCCGCGGCGTGGAATCCGGGGCCGGAGAGATCGTATTGAATTCGATTGACACGGACGGCGTGAAGCAGGGCTTCGACCTTGAAATGCTGCGGGCGGTGTCGGAAATCGTGGACGTGCCCGTCATCGCATCCGGCGGCGCGGGCTGTATTCAGGATTTTATTACGCTGTTCAAAACGCTTCCGAAGGTGGACGCGGGACTTGCGGCCTCGATTTTCCACTTCGGCGAGGTGAAGATCCGGGACCTGAAGGAAGCGATGCAGAAGGAAGAGATCCCCGTGCGTCTCATGCGCTAAGCGGCGCGGGATGACTATATATGGACAGGAGAAAAAGGCTATGATTTCACTTGACGAACTGAAATTTGACGAAAAAGGACTGATTCCCGCCGTCGTGCAGGACGCTTCCACAAAACAGGTGCTGATGGTTGCGTGGATGAACCGGGAAAGCCTCGAAATCACCATGGAAAAGAAGCTGGCCTGTTTCTTCTCGAGATCGAGGAGCGAGCTGTGGCTGAAGGGAGATACCAGCGGAAACTACCAGCACGTGGTCTCCGTGACGGCGGACTGCGACCGGGATACGCTTCTCGTGCTGGTAAACCCGGACGGGCCGGCCTGCCATCTCGGCACGACCTCCTGCTTTGAATATCCGGTGTTCGCGGCGAATCCGGACGCGGAGCCCTTCAGCTACGAAGGGCTGATGCGGCTGATCGAGGGGCGGAAAACCGAGAAGAAGGAAGGCTCCTACACGACCTACCTGTTTGAAAAAGGCCTCGACAAGATCCTGAAAAAGGTCGGCGAGGAGTCGACGGAGGTCATTATTGCCGCCAAGGCGGAGGACCGGAAAGAGACGGTCTATGAAATTGCGGACCTCGCCTATCATGTGATGGTTCTGATGGTCGAACAGGGGATTACGCTTCAGGACATTCACGACGAGCTTGCGTCCCGCCATGTGATTGACCACAAAGTCAAGCAGGAGAAAATGACCTGACGCGGCCGGGAACGGTTTTGGAAGCAGATACTGGATATTGATCGGAACGGGGAGATCAAAAGAAGTGATCAGGAAAGATTTTCATGTGCATTCGACGTTCAGCGACGGAAAGCATGATCCGGAGGAGATTGTTCTTGAAGCGATCCGCCTCGGCATGACGGATCTCGGCTTTTCAGACCACAGCTGGACGTCTTTTGACGAAAGCTGGTGTATGGCCAGAGACCGGATTCCGGAGTACTGCAGCACGATCCGTGCGCTGCAGAAGAAGTATGAAGACCGGATCCGGATTCATCTCGGGATCGAGCAGGATTACTATGCGGACCTTTCCGCCGGGGATTATGACTATGTTATCGGCTCGGTTCACTATGTCCGAAAAGACGGAGTGTACCTTGAAGTGGATGAATCGGCGGAGATCTTTGAGAAAAATGTGCGGGAGCACTACGGCGGCGACTATGTTGCCTTCGCGGCGGATTATTATGAACTCGTGGGAAATCTCGCGAGAAAAACCGGCGCCGATATCATCGGACACTTCGACCTGATTACGAAGTTCAATGAGGGTGACCGTCTCTTTTCCACCGCCGAAGCGCGTTATATCCAGGCGGCCCGCCGGGCGGCCGACCGGCTGCTTGCGCACGGAAAAATATTTGAAATCAATACCGGCGCCATGTGCCGGGGCTGCCGGACAGCGCCTTATCCTTCGGCTTCCCTTCAGGAGTACATCCGCTCGCGCGGCGGAACATTCATTCTGTCGAGCGACAGTCATGACAAGGGGACGCTGATGTACGGCTTCCGGGAATTGGAGTAAGGGTTTACGGCCCTTAAGAACCTGCCGGAAGAGGCAGGACTGTTTAGAAAATTGAGTCTGAAAAGGAGTTTGAAATGCTGGATGTCTCACATGTAACCAAGATGTACGGAAAAAACGCGGCGGTGGATGACCTGTCGTTTCATCTGAATCCGGGCGAAGTGACGGTGCTTCTCGGGCCAAACGGCGCCGGAAAATCGACCCTGATGAAATCCGTGATCGGCTTTCTGAAATACCGGGGAGAGATCACCGTGGCGGGCTATTCCAATAAATCCGTGGAGGCGAGGCGTATCCTCGGCTATATTCCCGAAATGCCGGCACTCTATCCGAACCTGACGGTCTCGGAGCACATGGAATTTCTGGCGAGAGCCTACCGGATGAAGGACTATAAGGACCGGATCGTTCAGCTTCTCACGCGTTTTGAACTCTGGGACAAGCATACAAAATTCGGAGACGAGCTCAGCAAGGGCATGCAGCAGAAGCTGAACCTCTGCCTCGGACTGCTGCCGGACCCGCAGATGCTGATGCTGGACGAGCCGATGATCGGCCTCGACCCGCACGCCATCAAGGAACTGAAGACCATCATCGATGAAATGCACGGCAGCGGGAAGACGCTTCTCATCAGCACGCATATCATCGACAGCGTGGATATGCTCTGGGACCGCACGCTGATCCTTCAGGGCGGAAAGCTGAAGGCGAATGTGACGCGCGAGGAGCTTGACGAAAGCGGACAGACGCTGGAGGAACTCTTCTTCGATGTGACGGAGGGCGTGAGCGGACAGGAGATGTCCATGGTAAACAGCGGGGAAACCGCGGAAGACGAGCCTGCGGCTCCGAAAAAGCGCGGCCTCTTTTCCGGCCGGAGGTAAGGAAAGATGCGGCTGTTTTTCTATTACGCGGTTCATACCTTCAAGAACCAGCTGAAGAAAATTTTCAAGTCCTGGGTCATCATCTTTATGCTGGCCTGCATGCTTTTCGGCGGAATCGCCGGCTTTATCGGGGCCAGCATCGGCAGGATGGCTGAAGACCGGCAGGAGGAAGCCGAAGAGACGGCTCCTGCCGAAGAAATCCTGCCGGAGGAAGAGGAAAAACCGGCGGATGACGGGATGGTCCACAGCTTCTTCGGATATGAGCTTCCGGATGGAGGCGTTTCGAAAATCGCGCTCCTCGAGCTTGCGATCGGCGCGGTGATCCTTCTCGTCCTTGTGATGGAGGCGTTAAGCGCGAACAGCAGCGGCGCCAAGATCTTCCAGCCGGCGGATGTGAACCTTCTGTTCCCCTCGCCGATGAAGCCCCAGAATGTCCTGATGTTCCGGCTTGTGACGAAGGCGGGCATCCTGATCCTTCTGACCCTCTATATGTTCATCCAGATGCCGAATCTGACGATGAACCTCGGGCTCAGCGTGCCCGGAGCGGTATCGATCATCGTGTCATGGGGAATCCTTCTCATTTTCTCCATGCTGATGCAGGCGCTTCTGTACGCGGGAACCGCGACTTACGAAAACGAAAAGTCCCGGATCAGCATGACGGTTTATGTACTCCTCGGAGCGCTGGCGGCTGCGTTTCTCGTCTATTACATGACGAGCGGCCAGAAACTCATATCAGCGGCGATCAGCTTCTTCAATTCGCCCGCCAGCCGTTTCGTGCCGGTCATCGGGTGGCTGAAGGGCTTCTCCATGTATGTCATCGAAGGAAACTACCCGATGGCAGCTTTGATGCTCGGCCTGATGCTGCTTTCGTGTGCCGCGCTTCTTCTTGCCATCAGCCGGATGAAGGTCGACTTCTATGAGGACGCGATGGCGAAATCGGAGGAGACGGCGGAGCTTGTCCGGGAAGCGAAGGAGAGCGGCGCGATGTTTGTCCGCCGCCGTAAGAAGGACCGCAGTGAGTCTTTGGAGCGGGACGGAATGAAGCACGGATCCGGCGCGAACGTTTTCTTCTGGAAAACCGTGTATAACCGGCACCGCTTCGCGAAGCTCCGCTACTTTACGGGGACGAGCTTCACTTATCTTGCCATTTCCGCGATCGCATGCCTGATCCTTTACTTTGCGGGGGAGAAGCTGCCTTTTGATCGCTTTACGATCATCCCTCTTATCATGACGGTGGTCGCCTTTTACCGCTCGCTTGGAAATCCGCTCGATCAGGACATCAAGGTCGACTACTTCCGGATGATTCCGGAGAGCAGCTTCCGGAAGCTGATGTTCTCGCTTCTCGGGGGCAGCTACAACACCCTGCTGGACATTCTGCCCGGGTTCCTGCTCGCAGCCCTGGTGCTGCGTCCTGCCGTCTGGATGCTTCCGCTGTGGATTCTTTTCGTGCTGTCGATCGATGCCTACTCGACGACGGTTGCGACCTTCATTGATCTCGTGGTGCCGAAGCATTCCGGGAAAATGGTCAGTCAGTTCATCCAGATCATGTTCCTTTATTTCGGCCTCGGACCGGTGGCGGCCGTGATCGCCGTGACTCTCGTCATGGGCGTACTGCCCATCGGCCTGATCATCGCGTCAGCCGCCAATCTGGGGCTTGCGGCGCTCTTCATTTTCCTTGCGGCAGTCCGACTGTCGCCGGGACACTAAGCAGAAACGATTACAGAGTATGAAAAAGCAGAAACACACCCCGGTTCAGGCAGCGAAGCTCAGCCGGGAGGATAAAAAACAGTTTAACCGACAGCTTCTCATGCTAGCCGTTCCGCTGGCGCTTCAGAACCTTCTTACAGCGCTGGTCGGCGCTTCTGACGCACTGATGCTCGGGCGCCTGAATCAGGAGTCGATCGCGGCAGTATCCCTCGCGAATCAGATCTCCTTCGTGATGTCCCTCTTTACGGGCTCCGTCGTCGGCGCGGTCGGCGTCCTGATCGCCCAGTACATGGGAAAGCGCGATACGAAAAATGCAAAGCGTTTCCTTGCGATGGCGATCCGCTATACGACAGGGATTTCCCTTGTGTTCTTCCTTCTGGCGCTCCTGATCCCGGAACGGATCATGGGGATTTTTACGCCGGATCAGGAAATGATCGCGATCGGGGCGGGCTATCTTCGGATTGTCTCTTTTTCATATGTTTTTTCAGGCATTGCTTCCTGCTATCTCATGATGATGCGGACGCAGGGACGCGTGAAAATGAGTCTTCTGATCGCGGCGGTAACGGTTGTTGTAGACATGACGGCGGACTTCTTCCTGATCTACGGGATCGGGAAATGGCAGGGCTTAGGGGCAAACGGATCGGCTTATTCGACGATTGCGGTTGAAGCGGTTGCCCTCGTGATCTGCATCATTGAGTCCCGGCAGAAGGACCACATTCATCCGGATATGGAAAGCTTCCGATTCTTCTCGAAAGAATTCGAAAAGGACGTCTGGCATGTCCTGCCCGGCATGCTCGCATCCGCGCTTTCCTGGGGCCTGAGTATGACGATGCACGCCTATATTCTGGGGCATATCAGCGCGGATATGACGGCTGCCTACTCCGTGACCGGCGTCGCGCAGACGCTGATGCAGGGGCTGACGCACGGTCTCGCCACAGGAGCGGGGATCATGTGCGGAAAGCTTCTCGGGCAGAATCAGTTCGAGCTCGCAAAAGCATATGGAAAACGCTGCTTCGGCGTCTCTTTTGTGAACGGGCTGATTAACGTCGGACTGCTCCTTGTGATCGGGCCGCTCGTCTATTTTTTCTATGTGCTCGAGCCTCAGGCGAAGCAGTACCTGCTGTATATGCTTCTGTACCATCTTCTGTACATGTTTGCCTATTCGTACAATACGGTCTTTACGGTCGGCGTGCTTCCGGCGGGCGGCGACGCGAAATACGACGCCTACAGCGTTTTTATCGCCACCTGGTGTCTCGCAATTCCGCTTTCACTGCTCGGATGTTTTGTTTTCCACTGGCCTCCGATGCTTGTCTACATCGTGATGTGCGCGGATGAAATCGTCAAATTCCCCTTCCTGTATCTGCGCTTCAATACGGATATCTGGCTTCGGAATCTGACGCGGGAGGAATTGTCATGAATGAGTTTTTTGCCTATATCAACCGGATGAAATATATCAACCGCTGGGGTCTGATGCAGGGAACCCATCCGGAAAACGATATGGAACATACGATGCAGGTCGTGATGCTGACGCATGCGCTGGCCGAGATCTCGAAGCAGCGCTGCGGCAATGCCGTCGATCTTGAGAAGGCGCTTCTCATCGCGATGTACCATGATGTATCGGAAGTGATTACGGGCGACCTTGCGACCCCCGTAAAGTACGCAAATCCGCGCATAAAGGCCGCTTTTCATGACATTGAGGAAGTGGCCGCGGAGAAACTCCTTTCGATGCTTCCGGACGATTTAAAGCCCGGTTTTGAGCCTTACCTGCTTCCTGAGACAGACAGGCGCGAGTACCGGATCGCGAAGGCGGCCGACAAGCTTTCGGCTTACCTGAAATGTGTGGAAGAGTTGAAATACGGTAACCGGGAATTCTTAAGTGCAAAGGAATCGATCGGCGCGCAGCTCGAAAAGCTTTCGGAGGCGCTGCCGGAGCTTCGGATCTTTATGGAAGAATTCGCGGGAAGCTTCGAACTGACGCTGGACGAGCTGACAGAGTAAAGAGAGGAAGGAATTGCCTTAAGACAATCGGCAAGGATAAACATAACTTGAAATCTGCAGTGACTGGAGGAAAAAGAGATGTCTGAAGAAAAATGGATCTGTCCCGCATGCAAGGCTGAGAATACAGGTTCCGGCAGGTTTTGTCTGACCTGCGGCGCACCGCGTTTTGCGAAAGTGCCGGATACCGTACAGGAAGAGGAGAAGCCGCTTACGTTTTCCGAACTGAAACAGATGCGGGAGCCGCACGGCGCCTTGAGAAGCGTCAGTTACAGCTTCTGGTCGAACGGGATGATGATGAACAGCCACGAAGAGAGCGAGGTTACGCTGAAACGTCTGGAAAATGATGAAGCCGAGCTCCTGATCCGGCACGAATCCGGCTTGAGCGGCGGGCAGAAAGACGTTTACCGTGTTCCTGCCGCGACCCTTTCGGAGATCGAAAAGATCGCGGAGCGCGAGAATATGCCCGCATGGTCGAAGATGAAGTACAGGCCGGATCCGAGATTCATGCCGACGGACTATTCTTCCTCTTCACATCTTTCGCTGACCTATGGTGATATTAATCTGAAGAATCCGCAGCAGGAATATTTCAGCATTGACATGGCTGCCGTTCCGCAGGAAGGCGCCGGGATAATCAATGATATCATCAGCCGTATGAAGGCGGCTGCGGAGATAAAAAACCTGCAAAAGCATGAGGATATTCCGCCAAAACCGATGAACGGGATGATGGGAATCATGGGCATGAAGGAGGCACTCGAGGTTCAGAAGAAAAACAGTGCCGACGGGGCGGAAGCCGGCCCGGAAAGGAAGCTTGTTTTCGACGGGCAGGGGTACTGGATCTGTCCGGAATGCGGCGAACATAACCCCGGAAAATTCTGTGCAAACTGCGGTTCGAGGAGGCCGGAGGAATGACCGAAAAAACAAAGGGACTGATCTGGAACCTGGTGCTGTACATTGCGGCATTTGGCGCCGGGCTCATCCCATTCCTGATGATAGATCACATTTTTATAGCTTCCGCGGCCTTTACGATTGCCGCAACGCTTGTGATCTTTATCGTCACCTGCTTCTATCCGGATACCTCGCTTTATGATCCGTACTGGAGCGTGGAGCCGCCGGTTCTCCTGCTGCTTCTGATGATCCGCTTCCGCCTGTGGAATCCGAACAGCATCCTGATGCTGTTCTTCGTGACGGTCTGGGCGACGCGCCTGACCGCCAACTGGATCTATACCTACCGCGGACTCGGACATGAAGACTGGCGTTATGCGCAGTACCGCGAGAAGCTCAGTAAACCTGCCTTCTTTCTGATCAATCTTTTCGGCCTGCAGCTGATTCCGACCTTCGTCGTTTATATGGGGATGGTCGGGGCGATTTTCGTGCTGCAGCAGCCGGAGTTTTCCTGGCTTACGATTCCGGGATATATAGTCATGCTTGCTGCGATCCTTCTGGAGCACATTTCAGACACATCGATCCACAGCTTCCTGGAGGAACACGCGGGAGAACATAAGAGCTGCAATGTTTCGGTGTGGCGCTACTCCAGGCATCCGAATTATCTCGGGGAGATGAGCTTCTGGACGGGTATTTTCCTGGTCTATGCGGCCCTGTATCCGGGCACCTGGTATATGGGCCTCGGCTTCCTCCTGATCATCCTGCTGTTCCTTTTTGTATCGATTCCGATGATGGAACGGCACAATAAGGAGCGCCGGGCGGATTATGAGGAGTATCGGAGGAAAACTTCAAGACTGCTTTTATGGCCGCCGAAGGAGTGACAAGATGTTAAGTATCAGGGAAGAGCCGCTGACAGAGGAACTTGTTCAGGAGCTGATCCGCTTTTCGGAGGACTGGGAGCAGGAACAGAGCTGCCACGGCTATCGTAAAAATGAACGTGCGGATATTGAAGGCGAGCGGATTTTCACTGCCTGCTCCGGCGGGGAAAGAGTCGGATATCTTTTCGGGCATATGGAAAGGGCGAAAAATACGAGCTCTATAATGCCGGAGGGAACGGCCTGTTTTGAAGTGGAGGAGCTCTATGTGAAGCCGGAATACCGATCGCGCGGCATCGGAAAAAAGCTTTACGAAGCGGCGAAGGACGCCGTCCGAAATGAAGGCAGTGCGGAATATATCATGCTCAGCACCGCGACGAAAAACTGGAAGGCGATCCTGCATTTCTATCTCGATGAGCTTGGAATGGAATTCTGGAACGCGCGGCTGTTCATGAGGCTGTAAGACGGAGAAATGGCGGTCAGGGAAGATGAACCTGCCCGGAGAAGAAAGGTTTAATGATGTATCTCACAAATCAGGAAATTACCATCCGGAATGCCGGACAGGATGATGCAGTAATCCTTGCAGAATGGTGGAATGACGGCGCTGTCATGACACATGCCGGTTTCCCGCACGGGCTCGGGACGACGGCGGAAAAAATCATAAAAGATCTGGCTTCCGACAGTGACGAACAGCGGCGGCGCCTGATCCTGGAGATCGGGGGAAAAGCGGTCGGAGAGATGAGCTATACCATTTCCGGTGATAATGACAGGAATCTCGGGTTTCCGGACCACTACTGTATTGACTCTCTTTTTCCCGGAGATCGCGGTGAACTCACGGCGGAAATCGGTATCAAAATATGCAATCCTGACTATCAGGAAAAAGGTTACGGCCGGCGGGCGCTTTCGCTTCTCATCCGGGAGCTTTTCCGGCGGAAGGTATCCAGGATCATTCTTGACACCAATCTGAAAAACACCCGCGCGCAGCATGTTTACGAGCTGCTCGGCTTTGTGAAGCAGGGGGTGCGCACCGATTCCTGGCGCGATCAGGAGGGCGTGCTGCAGTCGGCGGTGGATTACGCGCTGACAGAAGCGGATTTTGTCGATTATTCCGGAGAATCCGAGGAGCATCCGACCTGGTCCTACCGCGCGACGACGGGCGACGACCTTGAAAGGATCTGGGACCTGAATGTCCGAAACCATCCCGGGAAACCGATCTGGGAGCGCTTCCGTTTCCAGGCCTTCCGGCATGAGGAGCGGAAGATGTCAAAGACCTACATAGCGCTCAGGAACGGCGAACCGCTCGGAGAGGGAACCCTGCTTTTTGACCCGGCCTGCGAGGCGGTCGGCGATCTGAAGTACATCGTGATTCCGGGCGAGGCGACCGACGTCAACGGCCTTCGGATCGTCAAAAAGTACGAGGGCGAAGGACGCATTTCCCGCCTGATGAAGGTGATGGAGGAGGATGCGAAACGCCTCGGCTTCCGTGAAATCACGATCGGCGTCGAGCCCCTCGAAAGCCGCAACCTCGCCATCTACCTGCACTGGGGCTACACCCGCTATCTCGAATATGAATTCGACGAAGGCGCGCTGGTGATTTACTACGGAAAGACGCTGTAGTCAATCGGGGACAGGTTCCAAATGACTAATTTAGTCATTTGGAACCTGTCCCCGGGTGACGAAAATAGTCATTTGGAACCTGTCCCCGGGTGACGAAAAAGGAGAAAGTATGACACAGACACAGTGGTATAAGGACGGCGTGTTTTATCAGATCTGGCCGAGGTCCTTCAAGGACGGAAACTCGGACGGCATGGGGGATCTCTGGGGCGTCATCGACAAGCTGGATTACATCAAAAGCCTGAATGTCGACGGCATCTGGTTTTCCCCGCTTTATACGTCCCCCGGCGTGGACTGCGGCTATGATATTTCGGACTATATGAGCATCGCTCCCGAGTTCGGGGGCATGGAGGCCTTCCGTCGCCTTCTTTCGGAGGCGCACGTGCGGAATCTGCGTGTCATTATGGACCTCGTCGTCAACCACACTTCCGATGAACACGAGTGGTTCCAGAAGTCGCGGCAGCGGATTGATCCTTATACGGATTACTATATCTGGCGGCCGAAGAAGCCGAACGGGAAACTGCCGAACAACTGGTCTTCGATGTTCGAAGGCGATTCCGCCTGGCAGTGGGACGAGGTCCGCGGCGAGTATTATCTGCATCTTTTCGCTATCAAGCAGCCGGATCTGAACATGGACAATCCTCTGGTCAGGGAAGAGGTGAAAAAGATCCTGAAATTCTGGCTCGATCTCGGCGTCGACGGCTTCCGGGAGGATGTCATTACCTTCATCAGCAAGAAGGAGGGACTGCCGGACGACCTGCCGATTCCGGGCTTCTCCGGCATCCTGAAATACAACCATGGCCCGCACATTCACGAATATCTGCAGGAATTCCGCCGCGACGTGCTGTCTCACTATGACTGCATGACCCTGGCGGAGGCGCCGCTCGTGACGCCGAAGCGCGCGCTCACCTATATCTCGGAGACCGATCCCGCGCAGCATGATATTGACATGATGATCCAGTTCCAGTGCATGTGCGCGGACTGCCTGTTCTCGGACTACGTCCCGATGAAATTCTCCCTCCGCCGCCTGAAGTACGCCTTCCGGGAGTGGCAGACGAAGCTTTACGGAAAAGGGTGGAACATGCTCTATCTCGAAAATCATGACCATCCGCGCGTCATTTCCCGCTACGGCTCGGAAAAGTTCCGCACGGCTTCCGGAAAGGCGCTCGCGGTTTCCTATCTTTTCCAGCAGGGGACGCCGTTTATTTATCAGGGGCAGGAGATCGGTATGACGAACTGGCGGCCGGAGCGCATCGACAGGTACGAGGATGTGCAGACGCTGAACCAGCACCTGAAGGACCCGGAGGAGAAGCGCCTGAAGCTGTATCACCGGGCCTCCCGGGATTCCGCCCGGACGCCGATGCAGTGGACCGGCGGATTGCATGCCGGATTCTCGGAACACGAGCCCTGGTTCTATGTCAATGAAAACTATAAAACGGTCAATGTCGAGGCGGAAGAGAAGGACCCGGATTCGCTTCTCAATTTTTACCGGAAAGCCGTGGCTTTACGGAAATCCCTGAAGGTGGTCCGATACGGGAAGTATAAGGAATACGGAAAGCTCTCCGGGAAGCTGTACGTCTACGAGCGGGTTCTCGGGGAGTCCGAGCGCGCGGGAGTTACTGACGAGGAGCCGTCCCGTATCCTCGTCATCTGTTCCTTCTCGGAGAAATCCATGCGCTTCCGGATGAGAAGGGGCATCGATCTTCGGAAGGCGGAGCTCCTTCTTTGCAGTCTGGACGCAAAGGAAGCCTCCGTGCCCGACAAAACGGGAGCCTTCATTCTGCGTCCTTATGAAGCGCGGGTTTACCGGATTTCGGATAACAGAAAAGGGTGAGAACATGATGCGGGATTTATCGTTTTCAGACAAATATGAGACGGCTCCCGAGAGACTTCCCGCTCTCCTGAAGAGAAGGAAAGAAGCGGGACTTGAAAACGCGGAACTCCTTCAGTCGAATCTTAAGTGCGTGCGGGAGCATCTTGCAGAGTACCAAAGAGA